>DAOVUE010000155.1 GCA_030632745.1 Pseudomonadota bacterium
AAGTGCGTTTTTTTACACAACAATATGAACAACCACTAAATCAATTTTATCCCTTACTGCTTATTTATATCATCGAGTTTCTTATAGGTTTCACCCAGGGCCTGCAGTTCAGCATCAATATCGATTGCCTCCTTTTCTTCCTCGGGGGGATGTATTGTTAATGCTTCAGAGCTCTCAATTTCTTTGAGGGCTTCGTCCTCAGCCATATTATCAGTTTTATTAAAGGCATCACCAAAATCTAATTCTGCATTAATAACATCCAGATCACGTATTTCATCCAAAGAAGGTAATTCATCCAGACGTTTGAGATTAAAATAATCCAGAAATTGCTTTGTTGAGGCATACATTGCCGGTTTTCCCGGTACATCACGGTGCCCGATAACCCGTACCCATTCTCTATCAACCAGAGTGCGGATAATCTGACTACTAACACTCACGCCGCGGATCGCTTCAATTTCACCACGGGTAATGGGCTGACGATAGGCAATTAAAGCCAGAGTTTCTAATAAGGCTCGTGAATATCTTTGTGGTTTCTCATCCCATAAACGGGATACCCGGGGAGCAACTGACTGAGAAACCTGGAAGCGAAAACCACTGCTGACTTCCACTAATTCCACTCCACGCGACTGATAGTCTTCCATTAACTGCTCAATTATCTGCCGCAAAACACTTTTATCGACAGCTTCATCGGGTGAAAAAAGACTGAGTATTTTATCTAAAGAAATGCTCTTACTTGCGGCTAAAACAGCAGCTTCAACAATATTTTTAATCTTATCCTGAGTAAGGGATTCCGCTGCAACTGCCGGGCTCTGTTCTGCTAAAGACATTTGTTTTAATGATTCCAGTACCTTTGCATCATCCAGCAGCGTACCATCGATTTTCTCTTTATTATTAAAGTTATTAGAGTTATTAGAGTTATCAGACTTTTTAATCTCATCAGTCATTATTAATTTACTCTTTTGTTTGAGACAGGTGTCTGAGCCGTAGGGTTAAGAGCCCTCAGCCCGTATAGATCAAGAGCCCTCAGCCATAGATCAAGAGTCAAAGGAACTATCATCCAATGCGGTCAGAGCGGCCTCTGCACCATCGGTGTCAAGAGCACTGCCTGACAGTGGTTTAACATGAATAGTCCCATAGGTTTCAGTCTGAACAATTTCCAGCAATCTTTGTTTACTCAATTCAAGGATCGCCAGGAAGGTCACTACCACTCCGCCTTTACCTTCTTCAAAATTAAACAAGGAGGTAAAACTGGTAAAACCTTCACTACTGACTTTTTCCAGCACCATACTCATTCTTTCACGAACAGACAGGGTTTCCCGCTCAATATTATGATGAGTAAACATAGTGGCACGCTGCATAACGCTCTGCATAGCCAGCATCAATTCTTTCATACTAATATCAGGATCCTGCTGTGGTGATGAATAATCTATTTCAGTAGAAACTGAAAAAAAATCACGTCCCATACGAGGTAATTCGTCAATATCCATAGCCGCTTTTTTGAAGCGTTCATATTCCTGTAGACGGCGAATCAGTTCTGCTCGCGGATCAGCCTCTTCATCTTCCAGCAATTCAGGACGCGGCAGCAGCATTCTGGATTTAATTTCTGCCAGCATAGCAGCCATCACCAGATATTCTGCAGCCAGTTCAAACTGATAATCCTGCATCATTTCTACATACTTAATATACTGCTCAGTGATTTCAGCAATAGGAATATCCAGAATATCCAGATTTTGCCGTTTGATGAGATAAAGCAGTAAATCTAATGGCCCTTCAAAGGCTTCTAAAAATATTTCCAGAGCTTCAGGTGGAATATATAAGTCTTTAGGCAGTTCTGTAACAGGAGCTCCCTGCACATAAGCAAAGGGCATTTCTTCCTGTTGCGGATTATGCTTCTTTTCCTCCAGGATTTCCTCTACAGGTTCAGTCACATCTGTTCTCATTCTTTAACGATAGGAAATGCCAATAGCCTGCCGCACTTCATCCAGTGTTTCTCTGGCTAAATCAGAGGCAAATTCACGGCCTTCTGCAACTACTTTACGCACCAGAGAGCGATTTTCAGTAAATTCCCTGACTCTTTCCTGAATAGGTTGTAATTCTTTTTGTACTGCATCAATAATAGGACGCTTACATTCCAGGCAACCAATTCCCGCCGTTTTACAGCCTTCCTGCACCCAGTTTTTGACATCGTCATCTGAATACACTTCATGTAACTGCCAGACGGGACATTTTGCCGGATCACCTGGATCACTTAGACGCACCCGATTCGTATCAGTGGGCATTTTACGTAATTTTTTATCCACAGTTTGCATATCATCGCGTAGTGAAATAGTATTACCATAGGATTTAGACATTTTTTGTCCATCCAGACCGGGCATTTTAGAAGCCGGGGTTAATAAGGATTGCGGTTCCGGCAAAATAATCTTACCCCCGCCTTCCAGATACCCGAACAGACGTTCCCTATCCCCCATAGTAATATTCTTCTGCCCTTCTAATAATGCCTGAGCCGTTTTAAGAGCTTCATGATCGCCCTGTTCCTGGAAACGATTGCGTAATTGTTTATACAGCTTGGCCTGTTTTTTACCCATTTTTTTAATGGATTCCTGTGCTTTTTGTTCAAAACCGGGCTCTTTGCCATAAAGATGGTTAAAACGTCGAGCCACTTCACGGGTTAATTCAATATGAGCTACCTGATCGGCACCCACAGGCACCAGGCTTGCACGATAAACCAGGATATCAGCACTTTGTAATAAGGGATAACCTAAAAATCCATAGGTTGTCAGATCTTTTTCTTTTAGTTTTTCCTGTTGATCTTTAAAGGATGGAACACGCTCAAGCCAGCCCAGAGGCGTAATCATGGATAATAATAAGTGTAACTCTGCATGTTCAGGAACCTGAGACTGGATAAATATTTTTGCCGAACCCGGATTAACGCCGGCAGCCAGCCAGTCAATCACCATTTCCCAGGTACTTTCCTCAATATTCTCAGTGTCAGCATAATGAGTCGTCAGAGCATGCCAGTCAGCTGCAAAAAATAAGCAGTCATATTCATGCTGCAGTTTAATCCAGTTTTTTAAAACACCATGATAATGACCCAAATGAAGTTGTCCTGTGGGTCTCATGCCCGACAAAACTCGCTGCTGGTGAATTGGTACGCCCATTGTGACTCCTATAGTCATTAAAGATGGTAATTAAAAATTGATTATCGGGTAGAATTTGTTATATAGCACTTAATAAGCGATAGAACACTTCAATATCCAGGCCGGAAATGGCTGATAACGCAATCAGAAACAGATTAACGACGGGAAAGATAATACTGGATAACATTCCTGATAACATCAGGGCAATAATAATAAAAAAGCCATACGGCTCAATCTTACTGTATTGCATGGATGCTGCCGGTGGTAAAATCCCCGCCATAATACGTCCTCCATCAAGAGGTGGTATGGGCAGCAGGTTTAATACGCCTAAAATCACATTAATAGTAATGCCGGCAACAGGCATTAATAAGAAAAACATGCTGATTGAAGAGCGGCTGTCAACAAACAACACACTGATATTTAAAAAAACGGCCCATAGAACAGCCATAATAAAATTGCTCACCGGCCCTGCAAGGGCAACCCACATCATGTCTTTTTTAGGATTATGTAAATTCCGGGCATCAACGGGAACGGGCTTTGCCCAGCCAAAGGCAAAACCCGTAGCAAAAAGCATTAGAGCAGGCACTACTATCGTTCCGATGGGGTCGATGTGCTTAAGGGGGTTAAAGGTTAAACGCCCCATTAATCTTGCCGTGGCATCACCTTTTTTATCTGCCATCCAGGCATGAGCTGCTTCATGTAAAGAAACTGCTAATAAAACAGGTAGAATCCATATTGTTATTTTTTGTATTGTTGCTGCATCCATCGGAGCATTATACCCTATAGTTATAAAAAGGTTATCAGAAGCTTATCAAAAGTGAATTATGCAAAAGGTTCTGTATC
The DNA here is from genome assembly GCA_030632745.1 of Pseudomonadota bacterium. Lineage (GTDB taxonomy): Bacteria > Pseudomonadota > Gammaproteobacteria > GRL18 > GRL18 > GRL18. The sequence goes on from DAOVUE010000155.1 coordinate 3,981, forward strand.
ACCTAATCCCTTACGCACAACGACGGGAACATCTTCTTCAAAATCAATCACTGTGGTTGCTTCAAAGCCGCAAAAACCACCATCTATAATCAGATCCAGCTGATGTTCCAGTACCTGACGTATTTCATAGGGGTCGGTCATAGGAGAATCATCACCCGGCAATATTAATGTTGAACTGAGCAGGGGTTCACCCAGTTCTTCCAATAAGGCTTGTGCAATCACATTGTCAGGAATGCGAATACCAATAGTTTTTCTTTTTGGATGCATTAAGCGTTTAGGAACTTCCCGGGTTGCTCTGAGAATAAAGGTATAGGCCCCTGGAGTATGAGCCTTGAGTAATCGATAATGAGAATTATCTGTTTGAGCATAAGTGCTGATATCAGAGAGATCACGACACACCAGAGTAAAATTATGCTGTTTATCCAATTGTCTTATGCGGCGAATTTTATCCATTGACTGTTTATCACCAATACGACAGCCAATGGCGTAACCTGAATCGGTTGGATAAACAATAATTCCACCTTTACGGATAATTTCTACCGCCTGAAGGACTAGTCTATGCTGCGGATTTTCATCATGTATCTGAAAAAATTGACTCATTTAGTGACACTCTATATTTGTTAAATTTTTATCTGTATTTTAATAAAAGACGTTGCATGCAACGTCTCTACGCCCCGTAGGAAGTGCCCTTGGGGTGCGCCCGAAGGAAGTGCCCTTGGGGGTACGGTGGTATGAATGATGGGATCTGAACCAACATTTCTTATAAAAACAGTTCCCAGACAGGTTTACATTTTTTGGGTAATTCAGCTCGTTGTCCCAATTGTATCCAGCTAAAATCCGGATCATGAAAATCCGATCCTGTTGATGCATACAGGTCAAAATCATTGGCGTGGCAGGCCATGGTATTAATTTCATTAATATTATAACGCCCGGAAACAACTTCCATTGCCTGACCGCCTGCTGCCGTAAAATCTTTTATTAATGCTCTCAGTTTTGTCCGTGTTAATTTATAACGAGCCGGGTGGGCAATAACAGCAATACCTCCAGCACCGGTTATCCAGCTGACGGCATCGCTCAATGAAGCCCAGTCACCCGTTACATGCCCAGGCTTGTTATTGACCAGAAAGTGTTTAAACACATTAGCCACATTTTTGGCGTGTCCTGACTGTACAAGAAAATGCGCAAAATGCATTCTGCCCAGCATTTTTCCACCTGAAAAACGCCATGCTCCCTCATAGGCCCCTTTAAT
>DAOVUE010000177.1 GCA_030632745.1 Pseudomonadota bacterium
AAATAAATTGTTTGTTATCTGTCTATTTCGGGAACATCCGGGATAGATTGTAACAGGGTGAAAAGCAAGGTAGTTAATAAACATCCTCTCTCTCGTAAAGGATAGGAGGTTCAATGGCATTTTTCAATCTATAAATTGGGAGTGGGGGGGTGTTTTTGCTGTTTTGATTCAGTTGATCGGCGGCAGAGATTTCAGAAAAAGAGATTCAAAAATCCGATTAATAATTAATTAGTTCCACCTAATTACTATCCATAATTGAATAAACATTGATATTCATAAAGTGACAATATATGATTAAGCCCTTTCAGCCAAGGGAAAACTTGAGATGAACAAATCAGGACTCATCACTGCCATTGCAGAAGTATCAGACTTAACTAAAGCAGATGCAGGTCGTGCATTAGATGCCACTATTTCTGCTATTACCGAATCTTTAAAAGCTGGTGAACCAGTAACTTTAATCGGCTTTGGTACTTTTGAAGTCAGAGATAGAGCAGCACGTACTGGCCGTAATCCTCGTACTGGTGAAGAAATCCAAATCAAAGCATCTAAAAACCCTGCATTTAAAGCAGGTAAAGCACTTAAAGATGCTGTTAATTCATAATTCTACTTCATGAATAAAGCTGTTCTGTTATCCGTATTGGTATTCCCTGGCTCTGGCCATTTATTATTGAAAAAATACCGAACGGGTTTCAGCTTGATTATTGCTTCTGCAGTTGCACTTTCTATTTTAGTATACAACCTTGTACAACGGGCAATGGAGATTATAAATAAAGTCCAAAGTAGCGGAGTACAATTAGATATAATGACCATATCTGATATGCTGAACCAGACTGATACACTACAGATTCGTATTGCTACCACGATTTTATTGATTCTATGGGTGTTTAGTATTGTAGATTCTTATCGTATTAGTCGAAACCAAAATAGAAATAAATAATCACTAAATATACTTTTCTCTCTATATGTATGAGAGAAAATACTCCATCTTCTTCACTCTGATTGTTCCCAGAATAAACATTTGATTTTATTTCGTCTTTTATTGGTAAAGGCATAAAGATAACCCTCAAAGGGATTATGGCCCAGTTCGCATTCAACGATAGCCAAAACGTTTTATTGATAACTCATGCTCCTGACAATAGGATGCCTGACTTAAACTGGTTTTATTCCAGTGATTAACATGGTCTTTCCAAAATTGTTTTGGGTTAAGTTGGGGGCTAATTTCATCAATTTTCCTCGTAATAAATTAACTGTGCTTATTATGAGGGCGTGCAAATCATATTGGAATAACGGTGCTTGGTTATTTAGTGAAAAAGGGGGAGGCAAAAGCATAACAGTTTTGGTACTTTAATAAATGCCAAAGCACGTATCACCGGCGTCATTCCCAAACAACTCCTATATTGTAAAGAATACTAAAAGTCTAAAATGTGAAGAAACCCAAAACTTCTTCCACAAACACAGATATATCCTTAAATACCTGCGTGTGAATCGATAATTTTTAATGTTTTTATCATAATATTCAACTATTATTCAGTATAATGATAGTTTTGATACTGCTAAAATAACCTTGAATCCACGCTATGAAAAAGAAAAACATAAAAAATCAGGCTCTTATTATTTATTTTATATCTTATACTATTATTTTTGCCAGTCTTTATATCAGCTATACATTACAGGACTGGCAATGGTTTTCCAGAACCGGATCTCTGATTGTGGTACTGGGAATTTATCTTACCTCTATTCAGATTATTGAAAATAGTCATAGACTCAGGTTACGCAGTCGTAATAGTCGTAATATTGGAAACTTTCAGAGAGACTGGGCTGATGATAAACACAAACAACTTTTTTCCCATGATCCCGCCCATGAAACAGAAACCTGGGTTATGGGAAAATGCGGCTTTAATTTATTAATTACAGGTACTCTGATTTGGGGCTTTGGTGATTTATTATCTTTACTATAATATGCATGAAAAGTTTAAAAATTAAAATCACAGGACAAGTTCAGGGTGTTGGTTTCCGGCCTTTTATCTATCGTCAGGCACAGAAATATAAGCTTAGCGGCTGGGTAAAAAATTGTTCCGGTGAGGTTATGCTTCTGGTGCAGGGAAGTGAGCAGCATATTGAATTATTTCTACACAGTATTTTAGCTGAACATCCGCCCTTAGCTGTTCCGGTCATTGCGGAAAAAAACCGGGTTGATAGTCACACCATGAGCAGTTTTATAATTGAAAAAAGTGCCATAAGTCACCAGGCTGAACGACACATTCCAGCTGATTATTTTATCTGTAATGATTGCCTTGCTGAAATGAGCAATCCTGATGAGCATCGGTTTCGTTATCCATTTACAAATTGTACACAATGTGGCCCCCGCTACACTCTTATTAAAGATCTCCCCTATGACCGGAACAACACCAGCATGGGGGGATTTCCTTTGTGCCATTGCTGTTATAAAGAATATACTGACCCTCTGGATCGACGTTTTCATGCACAACCTCTGGCCTGTTCTGATTGTGGTCCTGAACTTAGTCTGCTTTATTTTGACAATGGTTCTAACAAAGCTTCTGACAAAGGTTCAAAGCAGAATTCAAAAATAAATATTGTCGGTAATGAAGCATCCCTTGCAGCAGCAGTTGAAGCTCTGCGAGAGGGTAAAATTCTAGCTGTAAAGGGGGTTGGCGGGTATCATTTAATCTGTGATGCCAGCAATGAACAGGCCGTACAAAATCTGAGAAAACGAAAGCATCGTCCGGATAAACCATTAGCTATAATGTTTTCAGCACCCGCTCATCACGAACTGGAACAACTCCATCAATATTGCTCTCCCGGTGAAGTTGAAGCTGCAGCACTGATTTCTCCGCAAAGACCGATAGTATTAATAGCGGCAAAAAAAAATCTTCTGGCTCCATCCATTAACCCCGGATTACATCAGATTGGTGCAATATTAGCCTATAGTCCCCTGCACTACCTTTTATTAAAAGACTTTGGCTTACCGGTTGTCGCCACCTCCGGGAACTTGAGCGGTGAACCGGTACTTATAGATAATCAACAGGCACTTGAAAGACTGAATAAGATTGCTGATGTATTTCTACAACATAATCGCCCAATTTTACGCCCTGCCGATGATTCTGTATTGCGTGTCATCCATAATAAAAAACGTTTATTACGTATTGGCCGCGGCATCGCCCCATTGGAAATCAGTCTGCCTTTTACACTGAAACATACCGTACTGGCCGTTGGCGGGCAAATGAAAAATACCATTGCTCTCGCCTGGGGCTCCGGGGATAAAAGCCGGGTCGTGATTTCTCCTCATATCGGACAGCTGGATAGTCAACGCAGCATCGAGGTCTTTGCTCAGCATATTGACGAGCTATGCAATCTTTACCACGTCAAACCACGGCAAATTATCTGTGATAAGCATCCAGACTATTACTCCAGTCGTTATGCAAAACAGTATGCGGCCGAACATAATATTCCCATCACTCAGATACAACATCATACAGCCCATGCCAGTATTGTCAGTGGTGAATTTGATACGCACACGACTCCCGAACAAGACATGAAAGCATGGTTAGTTTTTACATGGGATGGAACAGGTCTGGGTGATGATCATCATATTTGGGGAGGTGAAGGGTTTTATGGTCATACGGGGCATTGGCAAAGAGTGTGTTCAATAAAACCTTTTTATTTACAAGGCGGAAACAAAGCGGCACTAGAGCCCTGGCGTTCAGCCTGTGCTCTGCTATGGGAAAAAAATAAACACTGTCCCCATGTCAAGGCAACTTCTTTAGCTTTCCAGGCCTGGGAAAAACGCATTAATACTCACCCGTGCAGTTCTGTCGGTAGATTATTTGATGCTGCCAGTGCCTTATTGGGTTTAGGTGATTATTCATCATTTGAAGGGCAGGGACCGATGTTATTGGAAGCATTATTAGATGACTCTATAGATGCCGGCATGACCACAAGCTGTCGATCATTGCCCCTGTATGAAGAAGAAATTAATAAACAAATCATACTTTTAGCTGACTGGTCAGAATTATTACCGATGTTACTCAATAAAAAACACAGCAGCAAAGAAAAATCACTGCGTTTCCATCAGCAAATGGCTGAGACTTTAGTGGCTCAGGCAAAAAAAATTCGCCATCTTAAGGGTGAGCTTCGTATAGGATTAAGCGGGGGTGTATTTCAAAATAAATACCTCACTGAAACTTTATTCAAACGTTTGCAGGAAGAAAATTTTGCAGTATTTTTACCCGAAAAAGTCCCTTATAATGATGCCGGCCTGTGTTTTGGACAAATAATGGAAGGAATTCATCAATGAATGAGAAATACATTGCTTTAGCACATGGTAATGGCGGTCGTTATATGCGTGAACTCATTGATAAGCTATTTGCCCGCCATCTTTCCAATCCCTTATTAAACACACAAACTGATGCAGCGACACTATCCCTTGATGATACTGAAATTGCCTTTACAACAGATGGTTTTATAGTTAACCCACTGGAATTTCCGGGTGGCACCATTGGCTCGCTGGCTATTCATGGTACTGTCAATGATCTGGCTGTGGCCGGTGCCATCCCCCAATATCTCAGTCTTAATGCCTTTATTGAAGAGGGCATGTGTTTTGAACAATTGGAGCGTATTATAAAAAGTATGGCTGCTGCTGCAAAAGAAGCCGGGGTTGTCATTGTTACCGGAGATACTAAAGTTCTGCCCAAAGGTGAATGTGCCGGGGTATTTTTTGCTACCAGCGGTATCGGCAGAAAAATAAAAAATATTCATCTGGGATTAAATCAAATTAAAGTGGGAGATAAAATTTTAGTCAGCGGCAACATCGGAGATCATGGT
>DAOVUE010000175.1 GCA_030632745.1 Pseudomonadota bacterium
GCATTTTCATTTTCTAACAGCTCATAACCAAAACCTGCTGCGGTAATTTTTCTGGCCAGAATTAACAAACTGACCTGGATTTTGATGGCCATTTCTTTATAGGTATCACCCAGATGTAAATCTCGTATAAAGAAAAAAGAATCACGAAAAACCAGCTCAAAACCAATATTACGATAGAGTTCAGTATAACTTTCTAAATTAGTAAATAATTCACTATAATCTGCATTGGGGATGAGTTGATTTTCATCTTGTTCCATGTAGGATTTATTAATAATGCGGCCATTGATTAAATCAGCATAAATACGCTGACTTTTTTCAGATTGAATCATGCTTTTAATTCCCTGCGCCAGTAGGACAGCTTTTGCTTTTGACCTTTATGATTAGCTTTAGAATGCATCAGGACTGCTTGCGGCTGTTCAAAATGTACTTTTAAGTTCCATTGCTGCTCAATTTGCAATTGTCTGGCAATAAACAATACATCGGATAAATCAGCCTGTTCAATTGTTTCCTGCAGCTGAGACAGTATTTCAATATAGATATCATCAATAGGCGGATGCATATTGACATGGGCAATGAAGTGTTTAATTTTTTTCTTATGCTGCTGCGTCTGCCATTTTTCCTGCTGCTCATCATAGTGTAATAAATTTCGTACTTTTGCTGTCTCTGTTTCATCCAGTTTCCTCTGCTGTGCATTGAGAAGATATTCATCCAGATAAGCACGATGATTAATATCGGCCCAGTTAATTAAACTTTTTTGTGCTGCCCGATAATGCTTTAAGCCATAATATGCATCACAGTGATTAAAAACGGCATCATCATCATGAAAATACTGTGTATTTAATTTCCCATCAGAAAGTTGTGCAGCACTTTCCAGCAGTAATAGATAGGCTGTTTCAATACTATTGTACTGTTGGCGATAGAGCTTCTCCTGACGGGAATAACGCTCTAACAACTGACTGATTGATTCAATAGTCTTATAATGGGTGGTAATTGTTATCTTATATTGCTGTACCCGATAGGCTTCATCCGTATAGGAAAAGTCATCAAATATAGTGTGAATTGCAGTGATTTTTTTAAGTGGTGACAGACCCTTCATCTGCTCGTATTCATTTAAGAATTCCAGCATGGGCAGGATATTACGATGGTATATTTTTTGAATTTCAGCCAGTGTATGGTGCTTTTGTCTGATATCTTCTAATAATCCTGAATCGGATCCTGTATCGGTTCCTGTATAGGTAACTGCATCAATGGCTGCAGCCAGATTCTGTGCCCTGGACTGTAAGGAACGGGTGTTGGTCTGCAGTTTGGAGGAAATTTCACTTAATAATAAAAATACCACTTCAATCTGTTCATCCCGATCCTCTGGCGCTCCGTTAATATGCTTTAATAAGCCTTCTCTGGCATTATCTAAACGTGCAGAAAGCTCTTCTAAATCGGCATTGGTCAGTTCACGTAAGCGCTTACTGTCAAACAGGCGAAACACTTCAATTACTGCAGAATGAAACAAAATATTACGTGTTGCCTTATCCACTTCTATGACCAGGCCGGCACTGATTAAATTGTCCAGATCAAATATCTTTGCTAAACGCTGCTGTTGCGTTTTTCTGCTTTTACTTTGAATCAGCTGACGCACTGCATGGATGTATACGGCTTCATCGACCAGCTCTGTACTGTGATTATCCATATAATCAACCACAGCATAGATCACCTGTTTATTTTCAATCAGGCTGATTAAACTAATATCAGTAGAGGCGAACATTACTTCTCTTCCATATGAGAGTTTTCCAGGTGAAAGTTTTCCAGGTGAGAGTTTTCCATATGAGAGCCATCAGCCAGGTGAACATTCTGCACAGAGCTCTTTTCATAAGATTAAACCATAGTCTCAAGTGATTCAGCACCGCCATAATAAATAATGGAGCGGTTTTCATCATAGGACTGTTCGGTGGCTTTAAATAAATCCAGATGAATAAAGTGCCCCAGAGCATTATTCAGCTGCAGGTTTTCCGTGGGAGTCGCTGAGAATAATGAGAAATGATTGTCTTTGGCTACTTTGACGACACTGAGCATATTCTGATAGTCCAGATTAGCGATTTCATCAAATACTATGGGTAATGATAATATAATATTGGGCTGAATAAGTTCTTTTAATAAGATGGTTAAGAAAGTACTATTGATAATGGCATTGGTACCATTGGATTGCGATGATGTGGTGCGTTTTTCCTGTCCCTGAACACAATACTCATACAAGACTTCTTTAATTAAACCTTCCATAGTCAAGCTTTCTGTTTTGCCCTGTTTAGAGCTGAAAAATTGTCCGCAAAAGGTGTTCAGTTTGTCATAAAAATCGGCTGAAATTAAACTGTCATGGTAGAAGTCAACATTCTCAGACTGAATATCGGCTAATAACTCATCAAAACGGGGGTCAAGCTTGAGTTTGACATGAATTTCTTTTAAGTCACTAATGCTGATGCCGCTGAAGGCATGGTCCAGCTTACGTCGAAAATCATTGATGAGTTGATTGTTTTGTTCTAACTCAGAAACTTTAGTGCCCACAATCTTATTGTGCTTTCGCACCTGGATGTGCAGCATTTTTTCATAGGCATCGATGTTTTCATATTCACGGGACAATTGTTCGACTAAGGGACTAATGGCCTCCAATGGTTTACCTAAACGATAAACGGCATCATTATCCAGAAAGTCTACTTTTTCTTTCAGCACCAGATCATGAATGCTTTGTTCTGTCTGATTCAGTGCATAGTGTAATAATTCCATTTGCTGATCCAGTCGTGCCATGGATTCATCATTAATGTCCTTTATTTCTGCAGCAGGAGAATTAAGCGCTTTATCCGCATCAAAGGGTGCAAACTGAGCTTCATATTCGGTATATTTTTTGATCTGTTTGTCCAGGCGGTTAAGGACTATTTTATTATCTTTTAATTCGTCCAGTTGTTGTTTTAAGTGATATTTTTGTCCTTTATAAATTTCTAATTGCTCATAGCATGAATCTAATTCACGTTGTATTTCTATAAGCTGATCACTTTTTTCCTGTAATGATTGGTTATTGCTCTGAAAGTCCTGATTAATTTTATCTTTATTAATCATTAGAGACAGATCCTCTTTAGCTTTTAGCTGTTCCTGTTCAGCTTCGATTTTTTTCTGTGCCAGATTTTCTGTGGTTAATTGATTGAGTTGTTTACGGTCATCATCAATTTGCCGGGAGAGTTTTTGCACCTCTTCTTCCTTATGTGTTTTGTTCTGCAGCCATTTATCATGCTGCTGCTGAGGATCAAAGGGAGTAATAGAATGAATAAAACGCTGCTGTTTAAAAAATAGCTGATGTGTTACAGACTGCTGTGCGGGATCTGATAGCTGTGCGGGTTCTGACAGCTGTGCGGGTTCTGATAGTTGTTGCAGGGCTTTATTTTCAATAAAGAGCTGACTGAATTCATTAATTAAGCCCAGTTCCTGTGGTGATAATTCACCGGTCTGATCAATACTCAATTGATCAAAATTTGCATTGATATTGCTTAATACGGTGGCTGCATGGCCTGACACCTGATAAAGCAATGAATTTTCTTTATTCGCTAATTGTTTTCCCAGTCGCTCTATTGCTTGCGCTAATTGATTTTTTTGTGTGATTTTATTCTGCAGACCCTGGGCAAAACTTTCCTTATCATAAAGACTTTTTATTGTTTCGTTTAAAGCCTCAATATAGTCCCGTAAAATCTCTTCAATCTCATTGCTGTCTTCTATGCCGGCATATTCCTGCTCTAATAAATACTGGATGCGAGCGACCCGTTTCTTTTCATGTTTTAAGTGGCCGTTTATGCCGTCATAGTGGCTTTTATACTCAGCTTGTTTTTGTTTCAGACGGTGGTGCTGCCTGTCTTGATCCGGTAATAAATCCGTAGTTAAAATTTCATACTCCGGGATGATTTTTATTTCCTGCTGCTGGAGTTTTTCCTGCTCGTTCAATAAACCGTGTTTAAGCTGCCAGTAATAATCTCCGGCCTGCTGCAGTCCCTGTACTGCATTGGCGTGAGATTGTTTGATACGCTGGTAATAAGTAATGGTATTTTTTAAACGGGTGATCTTTTCCTGTTCATTATTTAAGTCATTATATTCTTCAATTATAGCCTGTAAATTTTGATCCAGTTCATCCTTTTTACTTTTTTTCTGACCTTCAATAATCGTGGCCAGTGCATTGGTCAAAGAAGCGGGACTGCCCTGATTAATCTCAAAAGTGAACTGCAGCAAACGACGAAAAGCTTCAACTTCTCTGCCTATACCGCCTTCTTTCATGGGGATAATACAAAACCGGCCTTTTTCTTCATTGAGCTGGTTAAAGCTGTAAATAGTATCCCGAATGTCCTGAGTAGTGCGCAATAAGCGGCCATTATATTGCTTTACCAGGGATTTTATTAACTTTAAACTCAGTGCAGCCGGTTCCCCCAATTGATTATTGGCCGTGGATTTTTTATTCCAGAATTTATCTTCTATCTCAGCATAACTGACCGGTAAAACCAGACGTGAATAACCAAATTGTTCTTCACTGGCGCGAAATAATATATATACGTAGGGGCCGAAAGGATTTTCACCTTCGAGTATTAAATAGGAATTGATGGAGGGAAAATAATAGTCGCGTGATTCCTGATTAGTATAGGCTTTGCCGGAAGCTCCCATAAAGGCAAATTTGTTTTTGCTGTCACGAAAATTGATCTCGGGTAATAAGTGCAGCTTCAGTGTGCTTAAAATACTGGTTTTTCCGAGATTATTAGCGCCATATAATACAGTGTTGCGGGTGACATCAAGTGCAAGATAACAGATATTTTTCATACTATTGATACACATCAGCTTATTGATCTGGTAAAGATCTTGATCC
>DAOVUE010000031.1 GCA_030632745.1 Pseudomonadota bacterium
CAGAGTAACGGTTTTTCCTGTTCCGGTAGCGCCTGCAATCATACCGTGACGGTTGGCTGTCTTTGCTGAAAATTGTACCTGTGTCTGAGTGTTTCCACCAATTAAAAACTCAATACCCATTATCTAATCCTTATTTATCCCGAGATAGAACAATTGCAGAAATAGTTCGCTTTACATTATTCAGATTCCATAGTACGGGTGTCAAATTTGTTACTTAGAAGCTTGAACAACTTCTGTGATTATTAATTTAATTTCCTAATATACAAGGTTTGGTATAATAATAGTAGCTGAAGATCTATAATAAAGGCTGTGTTATCCATAATGCAGGTGTCGGAGTCAAATGGTAAGGCCATTTGACTCCGACACCTGCCTGAGATAAATTTATCATCCTAATTAAAAGAAAGAATGTAAAAATGACCAGCTATTATAAATCATCTAAAAATAATTCCGATGATGCAGCACCCAGTAATATTGGACGTCAAAGTGAAGATAATTCTTCTATTGACAAAGAAGCTGCTGATAGTGAATCTGCAGTAAGACCTGAGGGTGAAAAATTACAAAAAGTAATTGCCCGCTCAGGACATGCTTCGCGTCGGGAAGCTGAACGTCTGATTGCCCGAAAACGCATCAAAATAGATAAACGTATTGCCCGTTTAGGGGATAGAGTTAATGGTTCTGAACGTATCTTTCTGGATGATAAGGAACTCTTTATAGCCTGGGAAAAACCCAGACAGCGAGTACTGATTTATCATAAACCGCCAGGTGAAATCTGCAGTCGTAAAGATCCGGACCATCCTAATACTATTTTTGATGATCTGCCCAATCTTAAAATAGGGCGCTGGATCTCTGTTGGTCGTCTGGATATTAATACCTCAGGCCTAATCCTGCTCACCAATGATGGTGAACTGGCCAATCTGCTGATGCATCCCTCCAGTGAAATTGAACGTGAATATGCCGTACGTGTCCTGGGTGAAGTGACAGATAATGATATTGAACAGCTGAAAACAGGGGTCGCTCTGGATGACGGCATGGCTCATTTTGATAAAATAACCTATTCGGGCGGTCAGGGTGCTAATCACTGGTATCATGTTACTTTGAAAGAAGGACGTAATCGTGAAGTGCGTCGTATGTGGGAATCATTGGGTATTACTGTCAGCCGCTTGTCCCGGGTTCGTTATGGCATAGTAGAATTGCATAGAAGCCAGAAAGTGGGTCGCTGGGAAGAAATGGACGATAGACAATTAAGAGAACTCTATGAAAGTGTCGGCCTGCATATTAATAAACCTGAAATGGATAATAGGGGACGAATCGTATCACCCTATAGTCAAAGAGGTAAAAGTAAAAAACGTTTAGTGATGCCTGATAACAGGAGGAAGTCTCAGAAAAAAGGAAAAACGAAGCGTCGTTAACTTTCTAAAAAATGGGGAAGAATATGTTTAGATCATCTGATAATAAAATAAAATTACTTTTCTGCCTTCCTTTGTTGTTTGTATTGTTGTTTGTCTTAATGAGCTTTAGCCTGCTGGTCAATGCAGAGCCATTCAATTCAGGTCTTCTGGATAAAAGAATCAATAATATCCCCGAAGATTTAAAGCAATGGGTTCCCTGGGTCTTAAAAGATCAGCCGGATATTAAATGCCCGGTACTTTATAATAACAATAAGCATTTATGTGCCTACCCGGGCGCTCTGTCTATCTCTATGGGAAAAAATAGTGGGGCGTTTCTGCAAATGTGGGATATTTATGCAGAATCTTTTGTGCCGTTGCCCGGTGACAATAAAAACTGGCCGGAAAATATCACCGTCGATGAACAATTACAGCCGGTCATTAGCCGTAATGGCAAACCCTTTATACAGCTTCAAAAAGGCTACTACAGTATAAAGGGATATTTTGACTGGCAGCAGCAGCCTAAAAATTTATCAATACCGATTGAAACCGGTTTAATTTATCTCACTATTGATGATAAACCGGTTAATATGCCTGATTTTCGCAATGGAAAACTCTGGTTAAAAACTGCAAGGCTATCGACTCATCAGAACAATCGTCTGGATTTACACGTTTTTCGCAAAATAACAGACAGCATACCTCTTAAAATTGAAACCATAATTAAAGTGGATGTGTCGGGGCAGCAGCGGGAAGTCACTATAGTGGGTGCTTTACTAGATGATTTTACTGCCAGTGCAGTCAATAGTAAATTAGCTGCTCAAATCAATCATCAGGGGCAGCTTAAGATACAGGTCAGAGCAGGGCAGTGGACAATTAGAGTGGCTTCTTTGTATGCCGGAGAAACCAACTCAATTGCTCTTCCGGGCTTTGAAAAACCATGGCCGGAAAATGAAATATGGGTTCTGGATCAACAAACTCATCTAAGACAGATTAATGTGATTGGCAAAACCAGTATTGATGCCAATCAGACTCAATTACCCGATTATTGGAAAAAATATCCGGCTTTTCAAATGAAAAGTGGTGAGCAAATGGATTTTGAAGTCATTAAACGGGGAGATCCTGAGCCTGAGCCCGATCAATTAAACTTAACAAAAAAAATCTGGCTGGATTTTGACGGTAATGGTTTAACGGTTAATGACAAAATAACCGGTAAATTATCCCGGCAATGGCGTTTGAATGCTTCTAAAGAGCTGCAGCTCGGACAGGTAAGTCTTAATGGTGCTCCGCAATACATTACACAGAGTGTTCAGGGAGATGAAATTCTCCATGGTGTTGAAGTGCGCCATGGCAATATCAATTTATCGGCTGACAGTCGCATAGAAGCGCAAAACAGAACCTTTTCCAGCAGTGGCTGGGACATTGATTTTAACCGTGTAAATGCCACTTTATATCTGCCTGCAGGCTGGAAGTTATTTTCCCTTAGTGGTGCAGATGCCTCCGCTACCTGGTTGAAAAAATGGACTTTGCTGGATTTATTTTTAGTCCTCATAACGGCTATTGCTGTATTCAAACTCTGGGGAGTTCAGTGGGGGATAGTCGCTTTAATTGCTCTGGTTTTAACCTGGCATCAGTCTAATGCACCGCAATTTATCTGGATTAATTTAATTATTGCCGCTGCATTGCTGCGTGCATTGCCATCCGATGGACGCATTTATAAATTTATTAATAATTATCGTTTAATGGTATTGATTTTTTTAGCCATTATTATTTTACCCTTTATTATTCATCAGGCCAGAACAGCCTTGTATCCACAATTGGAATTCAGCACTATTGGTCATCAGTTTAATGAATATGCTTCCAATAGAAGCTTAAGGGAAATGGAAGATAAAGCAACAGATGGAACTATGGCTCCACAATCCGTTTCAAAATCCGTTTCAAAATCAAAAAGAAGGGATTTAGCATACTCTATGCCTGCATCAGCTATTCTTAAAGCAGAAAGATCACAATCAACCCTCCCTATGGAGAGTATTGATCCCAATGCCATGATACAAACAGGGCCCGGCCTGCCTTCCTGGACTCTTAATCAATATAAAATTTACTGGAGTGGTCCTGTTAGAAATGATCAGACTATTTCCATGACACTTATTTCACCCGCAATGAATTCAATATTAAATATCCTGCGCATTATTTTTATTTTGCTGCTGGCCTGGAGGTTAGTGGATGTTTCAAAGCGGCAGATAAAAAAATCGCTGGATAAGCAGTTTAATAAAGCCTCAACTAATGCCTCAACTAATGCTTTATCATTATCCTCTATGCTTTTACTGGGGGGACTGCTGTTGCTGTCAGCACAAACATCAGAAGCTTCTTTTCCCACTAAAGCTTTACTGGAAGAATTAAAGACTGAACTTAATAAACCGGCTGAATGTTTACCCCAATGTGCCAGTATTGAATCGATAGGAATTGAATTATCGGCTCAGAAACTGTCTTTTAAATTATTAGTTCATGCTCTGGAGGATGTCTCAATTCCATTACCCGTACCTGTTAAGCAATGGATGCCGGCTAATATTTTACTGGATGGTGAACCCGCTTCCGGTTTGTTTCGTCAAAACAGTCCGCAGCTCTGGTTGTTTCTTGCTAAAGGCAGTCATAGCGTTGAAATTAATGGTCGAGTTGATTATTTGAGTCAGTTACAAATTAGTTTTCCATTAAAACCTCATCATATTCGCCTGAAAGTTGCAGGCTGGTCTTCTGCAGGAATGGATCAGGATATTACTAAAATTTCAGCTCTTAGTTTTTTAAAATTAAATAAGCAGCAAAAAGTTTTGTCAGATATAGGGCAAAGTGAAATTCCGGTTTTTGCTGAAATAAGCAGAACGCTCAATTTGGGACAGTCATGGCAGGTAACGACTCAAATTAGAGGTGTGTTTGGGAGTTCGTATCCTGTTATTTTTAAAATTCCCCTATTAGCGGGTGAATCGGTACTCAGTGATAATGTAAAAGTTGAAAATAATCACGCTGTTATTACCTTGCAGCGCAGGGGATCCAGTGTGCAATGGAATTCTAAACTGCTTATAGCAAAACAAATTAGACTTAAAGCCATTAAGTCTGAGCAGATTATCGAGAAATGGATATTAAATACCAGTCCCATCTGGCATATCAAACATAGTGGGATTCCTGTTGTCTATCATCAGCGCCGTGGCGATTTATGGCAACCGAGATGGCAGCCCTGGCCGGGAGAAGAAGTGTTGATCGATGTGACGCGTCCCAAGGGTGTAAAAGGTAAAACCATTACCATTGATAGTAGCAGCTTGACGATAAAACCCGGAGAACAAAATACTGCAGTCAATCTGGAATTTAATCTACGCAGCAGTCTGGGGGGGCAGCATAGCATTCACTTAGCTGATAATGCAGTGCTGCAGAGTGTGAGTATTAACAATAAAAATATGCCGCTGCGTAATACTAAAGACGGCTTATCTTTACCTGTCTTACCGGGTAATCAAAAAGTAACAGTGGTGTGGAATGAAAGCAGGGGAATATCCAATGTGTTTCATAGCTCTGAACTTGATCTGGGAATAGAGAGTGTTAATAATAAAATTACCCTGGTGCCCGGTTCTAAACGCTGGGTGTTATTAACCACTGGTCCTGCTATGGGACCCGCTGTGTTGTTTTGGGGTGTCTTCTTTATTATCTTAATTTTATCCTATGGCCTGGGACGTATAAAGGGAACACCTTTAAATACTTTTCAATGGATATTGCTCTGGATTGGTCTGAGTGCCTCAGAACCCTTCGCTGCAATAGTAATTGTTGCCTGTATCCTGGCTTTGAAAGCCCGCAGCAGTATTGATGTTGAAGCGACGAAAGCCATAACATTCAATTTTTTTCAAATAATATTAATTTTTCTGGTCATTAGTTCTATGGCTGCTTTAATCATTTCTATACAACAGGGACTGCTGGGCTCACCCGATATGCAGATAAGCGGCAATGGTTCCAGTGCTTATCAGTTAAACTGGTTCAGTGATCGAATTGCTGAACAACTTCCCCGGGCAACATTCATTTCCGTGCCTGTTTACATCTACCGGCTGATAATGCTCGCATGGTCTATATGGTTAGCCTTTGCAGTGATTAAATGGGCACAATGGGGATGGGCTGCTTTTTCTTCTCAGCAATACTGGAAGCCTGTGCGGATAAAAAAAATATTTCAGAAAAAACCGGGAACAACTGATAAATGGGGAAGAGAAAAAGCACCCGTTGATGATATGGATAGCCTCAAGGAGCCCTCAGCCAAATGAAATTTATCGCTGTCGCTTTGCTAACATAGAAATGGCAAAGTAAGATAGTGAAAAATTTTATGTTAGATAAGAGGACCGAGGTGAATGAAGTAATATTATTTAAAATATCCTGGTTTTATGGAGTTCCTGGATTATTTAGGTTCAAGGAACTCTAATTCCAGTTGTATAAGATTTATGGGATACTGAGCGGTTAATCTCAGGAAATATTCTGATCTTTCTTCTGCCTGAAATTTTAGTCTCTTCCTGTCGTTTTCACCATATAGACTGTCTTGCTCAATAAAATCAAACTCTTCACTAATAATTTCTACACAAAATTTTGTATTATTAAGCGCTTCAAACAACAATTGGTACATACCGGGTTCTAACAGACCCAGAGGCATAAAATAGGCCTGTCTGGAAGGAGACTGAAATTCATTCAGCATCTTGCGATCCCATATCTGATCTTTCATAAGAGCATGAGGGGACGGGTAGAAACTGCATTCTTCTTTCATATAGCGCAAAAGCTTGAATAATTGTCGAATGCGTTGCTGAGAGAGTTCACCGCCATGACGACGAATATGTTGATTTGCTGCATCTTCCGGCAAGTGGAAACTCATTCTACCGCTGCATTGTCCTTCGTGACATCGTGCACAGGTGGTATTAAAAATAACGCTTGATTCAATAGGAATATTATCAGACGCAAACACAAATAAAGGTAATAAAAGGATGCTTATTAATAGAATGTTGTGTTGAACTATTTTTGGAATATAATTCATGCGAATAACTTCTCTGTTTTTTCAAAGATTTATAGGTTAAAGATACACCTTTCAGTATGAGAAGAGCAATGATATAGGTTAAGAGCTCCTCCCATTACTGCTGACGGGACAGCTCAAATAAGCCAATTTATCTTTACACTTTTTTACCCCCTCCCCAACCCTCCCCCTCACCAAAAGTAGGCTCCCTTAGGAGAACGACAGGGGGGAGGGAGTTAGAGCCAGAGGTATGTATGGCTCTAGCTCTTAGTTCCTCCCCCCTTGGTCTTTTTCAGGGGGGAGGTTAGGAGGGGGGTAAGTTTTAAAGTGTAAAGCAGTTTGGTCAGTCCCCTGCTGACCTTCATTTAAACAGTGGAGCTTCGCTGGATATATTTTGAGTGCTGTGTTAATTTTAAACAGTGCATTTATAATTTCAGGTGATGATAATGACAACATGGAAAAACAGGTTTTTAATCTTACCGCCTCTGATTATTGCCGTGGCTATTGTTATATTTGCTTATGTTTTGAAAAAGCCTATTGAAAAAGAGCCTCATTTTGAAAAGCCGGTCAAAGTTCGCATAATAACCATGTCGAAAATGACTGTTCAGCCAAAAGCATTTGCTTATGGAACCAGTATCGCGGGCAAAACCTGGGATGCCATTGCTGAAGTTTCCGGGAAAATAGCCTGGAAGTCTGAGCAGCTTGAAGACGGTAATATTGTCAAAGCAGGTACTGAATTAGTTAGAATTGATGATACGAGTTATCGATTAACACTGGAACAAATTGATGCTCAGATAAAAGCATCTGAAATTAAACAAAAAACGATTCAATCATCCATTGCAATTGATGAACTGAATTTAAAATTACTTAATAAAGACCTTAAAGATAAATACGGCCTGAGTCAAAGAGGTGCTATAGCTAAATCTGCCGTTGATGATGCTCAACTACAGGTTTATGCGGCAGAGACTAAAGTACAAAATCTGCACAATGCCGCTGCCATAAACAGAGCTGACAGGGATGTGCTCAGGGCACAAAAAGCATTGGCTGAATATGATTTATCCAATACCCGAATTCAGGCTCCTTTCGATGTTCGTGTGACAAAAGTAACAAGTCATGTGGCTCACTTTGTTAATAAAGGGCAAATATTATTCACTGCAGATGATATTCAAACGGTCGAAATTAATGCTCAGGTGACCATTGGTACGCTGCGGCCATTAATGGCTAAGTTCGGTGAAACAAAGGAATCAGAGATACATCAGCGTGTTCCAGGTGCTCTGTCATTAGAGGCTATTGTGCGTTTAAAAACAGCAACTCATACTATTGAATGGGAAGGAGTTGTTGACCGTGCGGCTGGTGTGGTTGATTTACAAACCCAATCCATCGGTATTATTGTTATAGTACATGAGCCCTATAAACAGGCGAAACCGGGACAAAGACCTCCTTTGACACGCAACACTTTTGTTGAAGTTGAACTACGTGGTAAACCACAACCTGACCAATTGATCGTACCCGCTAATGCCATTCATGAAAGCACTAAGCACAAAAGCAGTCTTTATGTAATAGATAATGATAATCGCCTTGTCATACGTCCTGTAAAAATAAAATTTTCTCAGTCCGGATACTCTGTATTAAGCCAGGGTATTAAAGCGGGAGAACGCATTGTTATTTCAGATATTGTACCGGCACTGGAAGGTATGCTGCTGGAACCTAAAGAGGACAAAAAAACTAAAAAATGGTTAAAGGCACAAGCCGTCGGCACGAGAGCTGAAAAATGATCCGTTATTTTGCCAGTCATCCCACCGCAGCGAATATTCTTATGCTGGTCATCATAATACTGGGCTTAATCGGACTGCCGAAACTACAACGTGATACTTTTCCTGTTATTCCCCCGACAGAAATAGAAATTCGTACGCCTTATCCCGGCGCAACACCTTATGAAGTTGAAGAGGCCATCTGTTTTCGCATAGAAGACACACTGGATTCAATTGCTGAATTAGTGGAAGTTCGCTGTGATGCCCGTGAGAACCTGGCAATCACGACGGTGCAGATGCATGAGCAGGGGAATATTGATACCTTTTATAATGATATTAAATCACAGCTTGATTTAATTACAAGTTTCCCTGATAAGGTTGAAGCATCAACTGTGGCTAAACTGGAACGAACCGCGGTGGTTGCCAGCATTGCCATTACAGGCGATATGTCAGCAGTCCATTTAAAAGCCTATGCCAATAAGGTCAAAGATCATCTTAAATTTGATCCGCATATTGCACAGGTCAGATTACTGGGTTTTTCTGAGCAGGATATTGTCATCAATATTTCCGCCGCAACCTTGCGACGTTATCAATTATCCATTACTGATATTATTGAGCTTTTGGAGCGCCAGAGTTTTGATCTACCCTCAGGAATTATGCAAACACAGGCTCAAGATTTTATTGTCCGGCTGTCGGAGCAGCGTCGTACCCGACAGGAATTTGCTGATTTAATTATTATTTCCAGCTCTGCTGGCGGACAGGTTCGGCTGGGAGATATCGCATCAATTAGCCGTCAATTTAAGCAGAAAGAAGATCAGATTCTTTTTAATGGTCAAAGAGCAGCACTGCTGGAAATTTCAAAAACAACGTCTCAGGATGCCCTGCAGGTA
>DAOVUE010000234.1 GCA_030632745.1 Pseudomonadota bacterium
AAGCCTTCTCCTTTAGAAATACAGGATTTATATCTGGATTCTTTAAAAATGCTGGGACTTGATCCTCTGGTGCATGATATTCGTTTTGTTGAAGATAATTGGGAATCGCCTACTTTAGGTGCATGGGGTTTAGGCTGGGAAGTCTGGCTTAATGGCATGGAAGTGACTCAGTTTACTTATTTTCAGCAGGTTGGCGGTCTGGACTGCAAACCGGTTACAGGTGAAATTACCTATGGCCTGGAGCGCATTGCCATGTATTTGCAGAATGTTAAAAGTATCTATGATCTGGTATGGACTGACGGACCTCTGGGTAAGGTCACTTATGGTGATGTATTTCATCAGAATGAAGTCGAAATGTCAGCTTATAACTTTGAACAGGCCCCTGTGGTTGAGCTGTTTAATCAGTTTGATCATCTTGAAGCAGAAAGTAAGCGTCTGATTGAAGAAAACTTACCCTTGCCGGCCTATGAAATGATGGTCAAAGCCTCTCATGCCTTTAATCTACTGGATGCTCGTCATGCCATTTCGGTAACGGAGCGTGCCCGTTTTATTGGTCGTGTGCGCGGTTTAGCCAGAGCAGTTGCTCAGGCCTATTATGACCGCCGTGAAGCACTGGGCTTTCCTATGCTTAAAAATCGATCGTAATAGTAAATCAGGTGTCGGAGTCAAATGGCGCGAATACTGAACATTTTTTGAACTCAGTAGTTATACCATTTGACTCCGACACCGAACCCTACAATTTTAGTCATATTTTTAATAGTGATAAGAAAGAATACAGAAAAAACCGGAATAGTAAATTATGTCAACAAATGTGCCAGGCAAACAAGACTTATTAATTGAATTAGGAACCGAAGAGCTTCCTCCCACAGCATTAAAAGGCTTAGCAAAGGCTTTTAGCAATACGATTGCCAAAGGACTTTCAGATGCAGCTCTGAGTTATGATGAAATAAAATCCTATGCTACACCGCGTCGTTTAGCGGTTGTGATCAAGCAGCTGGAAACCACCCAGCCGGATAAGTCTGTTGAACGACGCGGTCCGGCTCTGCAGGCTGCATTTAATGAAGAGGGCTGTCCCACAAAAGCAGCCATGGGATTTGCAAAATCCTGCGGGGTTGAGGTGGAAGATTTAAGCAAATTAGAAACCAGCAAGGGAGCCTGGCTTGCCTATACCTTAGAAGAAAAAGGTCAGCACAGCAGAGCATTAATTCCAGCTATTTTTCAACATGCTCTGGATAAACTGCCTATTCCAAAACGTATGCACTGGGGTGATTTGGATGCCTTATTTGTACGTCCGGTTCACTGGGCTATTATTTTGCTGGGTGATGAAGTGATTCAGACTGAGATTCTGAGTGTGACCACATCCAATAAAACCCGCGGTCATCGTTTTCACCATCCTAAAACAATAACGCTGACAGCAGCTGCAGACTATGAAGAGTTGTTGGAACAAAAGGGTAAGGTTATTGCTGACTTTGATAAGCGTCAGGCGTTGATTCGCCAGCAGATTATGGACACCGCTGCCAGTCTTGATGGCCATGCGGTTATTGATGCTGATTTGCTGGATGAAGTCACCAGTATGGTCGAATGGCCGCAAGTGATTGTGGGTGAGTTTGAAAAACATTTTCTGGATGTTCCTTCAGAAGCATTAATCTCTGCCATGAAAAAACATCAGAAATATTTTCATATAGTGGATAATAATGAGCAGCTGATGCCTTATTTTATTACCATCAGTAATATTGAAAGTTCTGATCCAAAACAAATTAAAGAAGGTAATGAGCGGGTTATTCGCCCGCGCTTATCAGACGCCAGTTTTTTCTGGTCTCAGGATAAAAAAACACCTCTGGAAGATAAACTGGAACGCTTGAAAACAGTTGTTTTTCAAAATAAATTAGGTACAGTTTACGATAAGACTCAGCGTGTGATTCAATTAGCCGCTATTATCGCTAAGAAATTAGACTTGGATGTTGTACAGGCTAAACGGGCTGCACAATTAGCTAAATGTGACTTAATGAGTGAAATGGTCAATGAGTTCCCTGATCTGCAGGGTATTATGGGACGTTATTATGCTCTCAATGACGGTGAAGATGAGGAGGTTGCACTAGCTCTGGATGAGCAGTATATGCCTCGCTTTGCCGGTGATAATACACCCTCCTCAGCGACGGGACAGGTATTATCAATTGCTGAGCGTATTGATACCCTGATGGGTATTTTTGCTGTGGGTCTGATACCCAGCGGTGATAAAGATCCCTTTGCCTTAAGGCGTGCCGCATTGGGTTTGTTACGCACTATTATTGAAAACAAGCTGGTTTTAGATATACCGGAAATACTGCAGCAGGCTGCACATCTTTTTCCGCAACAGCTCTTTTCATCGCAGCAGAAGGTAGATGAGACTTGTGATGCTGTGTATAAATTTATGCTGGATCGCTTAAAAAGTTATTTTACTGAGCAGGGTATTGCCGGTGATGTGTTCGATGCTGTGGTTGCGCTCACACCGGCACAACCCTTTGATTTTTCACGCCGTATAGCAGCAGTGACTCAGTTTAAACAGCTGGATGCTGCAGAGTCACTGGCAGCAGCCAATAAACGTATTACCAATATCCTTAAAAAGTTAGATGGAAAACTGCCGGAAAATGTTAATTATGAGTTATTGGTTGAGGATGCGGAAAAACAGCTTGCAGAACAACTGAAAATTGTTTCTCAGCGAGTAGCACCTTTGCTGCTGGATGCGCAATATACACAGGCATTAACCCAGCTGTCCGAATTAAGAGAAGTTGTGGATCAGTTCTTTGATGATGTTATGGTGATGACAGACGATGAAGCATTGAAAAACAATCGCATTGCTCTGCTTAACCAATTGCACGGACAATTTATGCAGGTTGCTGATCTGTCTGTTTTACAAGCCTCTTAATCTAACATAAAATTGACCACGGTCATATTTTCTTTTGTAT
Organism: Pseudomonadota bacterium; assembly: GCA_030632745.1. GTDB lineage: Bacteria > Pseudomonadota > Gammaproteobacteria > GRL18 > GRL18 > GRL18. The sequence continues at coordinate 2,946 of DAOVUE010000234.1, forward strand.
GTTAGCAAAATGACAGCGGCAAATTTAATGTTTGCTGACGGCTCTTAATAAAAAAACAGGAATACTATGGGAATTATTCGTTCAACATTATTTTTGGCTTTTATGTGGTTAAGCGTTCCTTTTGCCACGGCAATTTTTTTATTAGCCTATCCCATACCTTATGAATATCGTTCCAAAATAATTTCTGCATGGTCAAAAGTTTGTTTGTCTGTATTAACCTTTTTATGTGGTCTGAAGTTTGAGATCAGTGGACTGGAGAATATTCCTGATAAGCCGTGTATTATCTTTTGCAAACATCAATCCACCTGGGAAACTATGGCTCTGCAATTGTATTTTACTCCTCAGGTATGGATACTGAAACGTGAATTATTATGGGTGCCGTTTTTTGGCTGGACTCTGGCTACCATGAAATCCATTGCCATTGATCGAAGCAGCGGTAAAAAAGCACTTAAGCAGGTGGTTGAACAGGGTACTCAACGTCTGGATGAAGGTAATTGGGTGATTATTTTTCCGGAAGGTACCCGTACTCTGCCGGGCAAAAAACCGAATTATAAAATTGGTGGTGCGATGCTGGCCAGTCAGTCAGCTTATGATGTTTTACCCATCGCTCATAATGCAGGGGAATTCTGGCCCAAGGGCCAGTACGTCAAACGAGCAGGAACCATCAAAATGGTCATGGGTCCGATTATTAAATCAGAGGGCTTAAAAGCTAAGCAAATTAACCAGCAGGCGGAGCAATGGATCGAATCAACAGTTAATAGCTTGTATGAAAAAAGTTATGAAAAAAGTGATTAAAACGCATATTTTTCAGCCCCTTGACTTACTTTTTTTGAATTTTCTATTCTTTCCTGCCTGAACTGATCAACCTAAATAATTCAGTTGAATTGTAGCGAGAGCAACTAAAAAGGTTTTACTGGTTCTTTAGGATTATCCTGAATATTTTCGTCATAAGAGCAAAAAGCCAATTGACTGCTCGCAAGAATGGGCAGTTCTCTCAGTAACGGTGTATACGTTAGCAGTAGTAATGAAAAGAGGTTATAGCTTAAATGTGCAATTCCAATGGCAAGCCCTAATTGACTTTGCAATAATAATGAAAAAAGAATGGTGGTAAAACAGGTGCC
>DAOVUE010000326.1 GCA_030632745.1 Pseudomonadota bacterium
AAAAAAACTAAGGGACTTGGCAAAAATTAAAGTACCAAAATTGCGCAGGAGATTTTTTGTCCTCTGAAGTTGCTGCTTTGGTTGCATACCCCAAGGGCACGTAGTAGTGAGCTATGTGGCCAAAGCAGCAACTTTGGAGGGCGTAAAATAAACCAGCAAGGTTGGTACTTTAATAAATGCCAAGTCCCTAACATAGAATAATAGAAATAAAAGAGTATTTATGACAACAGATGAAATAAAAAAATTAATTGAAAGCAATATCGAGTCTGCACAAGTTATGGTAACAGGTGAGGGCGGAATGTTTGACACAACGGTGATCTCAGATAAATTTGATGGTTTGAGCGCGGTCAAAAAACAACAGATGGTCTATGCTGCAGTCAATTCTCAAATTACCAGTGGCGACATCCACGCTTTGAGCATTAAAGCTTATACTCCTGAAGAATGGCAGACAGCCAGTAAATTGCAGATAGGCTGATACACCATATTCTGCAGCATTAATTTTGATAATTATAGAATAAAGGGTTAGTAATACTGAATGGATAAACTTTTCATTACCGGTGGTCAGCGTCTGGAAGGAGAAATTCGTATTTCCGGAGCTAAAAATGCAGCATTGCCTATTATTATGGGGTGCTTACTAGCTGATGATGCAACGACCATTGGCAATGTACCGCACTTGCATGATATTACCACAACATTAGAATTGCTGGGGCGTATGGGTGTGTCCATTACGGTGAATGAAGATCTGAATGTTGAAGTCGATACAAGGACTATTAATAAGTATGTTGCACCCTATGATTTAGTTAAAACCATGCGGGCTTCTATCCTGGTTCTGGGTCCACTCGTTGCCCATTATGGTACAGCAGAGGTTTCATTACCCGGTGGTTGTGCCATTGGTTCCCGCCCGGTTGATCAGCATATTAAAGGCTTAAAAGCCATGGGTGCTGATATTAAAGTTGAAAATGGTTATATTCGTGCTACTGCAAAACGCCTCAAAGGGGCTAAAATCGTTATGGATATAGTAACGGTTACAGGAACAGAAAACCTGTTAATGGCGGCAACTCTGGCAGAAGGGACGACCATTCTTGAAAATGCAGCACATGAACCGGAGGTTGTTGATTTAGCTCTGTTTTTAAATTCTATGGGAGCTAAAATCACGGGTGCCGGCACCGACATGATTACTATTGAAGGTGTCGAAAAGTTATCCGGCACTCAGCATAATGTGATGCCGGACAGAATTGAAACGGGTACTTATTTAGTTGCTGCTGCGGTGACCGGAGGCAAAGTGACGCTGAAGGACACCTGCCCTGAATATCTGGATGCGGTGTTAGATAAATTGATAGAAGCAGGTGCCGAAATTGAGACAGGGGAAGACTGGATTCACCTCGATATGGGTGGAAAACGTCCTCGTTCAATCGATCTTCGTACTGCGCCTTATCCCGCATTTCCTACGGATATGCAGGCACAATTTTGTGTTCTGAACAGCATAGCAGATAATGCGGGTACTGTGGTAGAAACAGTTTTTGAGAATCGCTTTATGCACATTCAGGAATTGCAGAGAATGGGGGCAAATATTAACCTGCAGGGTAATAGTGCGATCATTAAAGGTGTCAAATCTTTAACCGCAGCTCCTGTTATGGCAACTGACCTGCGTGCTTCGGCCAGTCTGGTTATCGCCGGATTAATTGCCGGTGGTGAAACTGAAGTTGAACGAATTTACCATATTGACCGCGGCTATGAATGTATAGAAGAAAAACTTCAGCAGCTGGGTGCTTCGATTCGCAGAGTCCCGGGCTGATAGCTCCGGGCTAAGAGTCCCTAAAGCAGGGGTCGGAGTCAAATGGCATAGCATCGAATACTTATTAAATTCGATGCTATGCCATTTGACTCCGACCCCTTACTAATTTATAGAGAAAAAAGAATGAGTGATACGCTGACAATAGCATTATCCAAGGGTCGTATATTTAAAGAAACTTTACCCCTGCTTGCTCATGCCGATATTTACCCTCTAGATGATCCGGATAAAAGTCGTAAACTTATTCTTGATACTAATCATGATAATATTAAATTAGTGATTATCCGTGCTACGGATGTTCCAACTTATGTGCAATATGGTGCTGCCGATGTGGGAGTGGCTGGAAAAGACGTACTGATGGAACATGGTGGAGAGGGGCTGTATGAACCTCTTGATCTAAAAATAGCAAAATGCCGTTTAATGACCGCAGGGCCTGTTGAAGATAAGCCTGTTTCATCACGTCTGCGGGTTGCAACTAAGTTTGTTAAAACAGCAAAGCGTTATTATGCTGAAAAGGGTATTCAGGTCGAAGTCATTAAGCTGTATGGCTCTATGGAACTGGCTCCTCTGGTTGGCCTGGCTGAACGTATTGTGGATGTTGTTGATACAGGCAATACCTTAAAAGCAAATGGTTTAACGCCCCTGGAACATATTGCTGATATCAGCTCGCGTCTGATTGTCAATAAAGCTTCCATGAAAATGAAACATCAGCAGATCAAGTTACTGATTGAGCGAATTGCAGAAGCTGTTCAAGAGCAGTAAAAGAGCAGGAAGAGCAGCGTTCAGAAAAGATAAACGATAAAATAATTTTTTATGCTCTTTCTGAACTCTGTTCTTCCTGCTTTCCCTTTTTTTTCCTTGGAGTCTACCATGCTTGATATTAATCGCCTTAAAACCAGTGATAATGAATTCTGGCCATTATTAAAAGAACTTCTCGCCTGGGATAATGTGTCAGATGCTGCGGTGCAGTCAATAGTTAAACAAATACTGACCGATGTGCGCAGAGAAGGCGATGCAGCGGTGGTCAAATATACCAATAAGTTTGATCGCATGGAAGTCACCGATATGTCTGTGCTGTCCATTCCAAAACAACGCCTGCAGGAAGCTCTGGACGGCTTACCGGACGAGCAGCGTAAAGCACTGGAAATATCAGTTGAACGGGTAACACGTTATCATAATAAACAAAAAATGCAGTCATGGTCTTATACAGAAGAAGACGGTACGTTATTAGGCCAGCAAATTACTGCACTGGACAGAGTTGGACTTTATGTGCCGGGCGGTCAGGCGGCTTATCCCTCTTCCGTTTTAATGAATGCCATTCCGGCAAAAGTTGCAGGTGTTAAAGAGTTGATTATGGTGGTGCCGACGCCTGATGGCGAGATTAATGAACTGGTTTTCGCTGCGGCCGCTATCACAGGTGTTGATAAGGT
>DAOVUE010000237.1 GCA_030632745.1 Pseudomonadota bacterium
AGGCTCTATTATAGCTAATTTATTTATTTTTGTTCTGGCATTATTCAGCATCCTGTTTATGGGTATACAGCAAGTCATGGCAGAACCCGCTCAAGTCATGGAATTTACTTCCAATGCAGAATTTTCCATAGGTAAAGGAATGGCTTTTATTGGCGTGGCATTACCCACCTGTATTGCAACCTATGCTGCCGGTATGGCAATTGGCCCCATTGGCTCTGCCTCTCTGGCAGCCATCTCTGAAAAACCCGAAAATTTTGGCCGCAGTCTTATCTATCTTGGTCTGGCGGAAGGTATTGCCATTTATGGTCTGGTGGTTTCAATCCTGCTGATGGGTAAAATCTAGTGTCTGATGAGACTCGTATGATAGCTATGGGAACACGCCCGTTAATGGAGGGTTTTTCTTTATTAGGTTTTGAAACATGGCCTGATGCAGATACAGAAGACCTGAAAAAAGTATTATCAGAATTAGTACAATCCCGACAAAAGGCATTGCTATTATTAGAAACCTACTTGTCCCGCTCGCAATGTACTTTATTGGCCGATGTCCGTATTCATGGCGGCAATATTATTGTGACAGAAGTGCCGGCCATTAATGCGGCACAGCAATACCATCCTTTTGTTGAAGATTTAGTGGTAAAAGTACTGGGTAAACAGGCGTGAGGAACATGGACCCCGAGGATAAACTGGAAAACAAACTATGATTTCACAGTTAAAAGTAGAAGATCTTGAAAAAGCACTGATGCAGCGAGCTGATGATTTAGCCAATGAATACCAGCAGCGGGCCAGACGCAGTCATGATCATTTTATTAATGATGAAAATGAACGCCTGCATTTACGTGAAGAAAAGGAAGTCATGGCGGCGACCATGTCAGCCGAAAGTCAGTACCGAAGCCTGGTACAATCCAGTGAACTCAAGGTACAAAAAAAGCTGGATCAATTACGCTGGCAATTAATAAAAGAAGTCATTGAACAGGTTAAGGGACAAGTTGCTCAGATTATAAAAAATAACGAAAAATATCGGCACCTATTAGTTGATTTCATTCGTCATAGTGCTGCTTTGATTGATAATAATGATTTAATTGTAGAATTTAATAAGCAAGATTATCAGTCAATAGCACCACTATGGCAGGAAATTCTTGAACAGGTAAATTGCCCTAAACACATTGTCTGTTCAAAACAGTTTCATCATATGAGCGGAGGAATTATCATGTATAACCAGACACGTTCTATTCGCATAGATAATACTTTTGAAGGTCGTCTTGAGCGCCTGTCTGATAATATACATCAGCTGGTAGCCGAACAGTTTTTTTCCGAATTAAGTCATGAAAGCGATAAAATTCATGGCCGGTAAATTAATACAGATTAATGGCCCTTTGGTGCGTGCTGAGCTGAAACAAGCCTGCATAGGTGAACAGGTTCGCCTTGGAAAACTGAATTTAATGGGTGAGGTCATTGGCCGTGAAGGCAAAGTTGCTCTGATTCAGGTTTATGAAGATACTGAATCCTTAATACCAGGAGAAAAAGTTGAAGCATTGGGACATCCCTTATCAGTTGAATTAGGACCTGGTCTGATAGGACAAATTTTTGATGGCGTACAGCGACCTTTACAACAACTGGTACAATTATCAGGTGACTATATTCCGCGCGGTATCGACATTCCCGCCTTAAAACGTGATATAAAATGGGATTTTAAACCCTGTGCTGAGCTAAGCCCTGGAACGATGCTCAGCGGTGGTAAGAGTCTGGGAACCGTTCCTGAAACAAAACTCATTACTCATCAGATTCTGCTTCCTCCTGAGACTCAGGGAGAATTATTATGGCTGGCAGAAGCAGGTTTATATACTCTGAACGATCCCATTGCACGTATCAAAACTGCACAGGGCTCAGAGAAATCTCTCTATCTTTCTCATCACTGGCCGGTTAGAACACCACGCCCCTATAGTTATCGTGTAGATGCCATTGCCCCTCTTATTACCGGACAGCGTATTTTTGATACCTTCTTCCCCTTATTAAAAGGTGGTAAAGCCTGCATACCGGGTCCCTTTGGTGCTGGAAAAACAATGGTTCAGCAACAGATTGCCCGTTGGTCAGATGCTGATATCGTCATTTATGTCGGCTGTGGTGAACGCGGCAATGAACTGGTTGATGTGCTGGAGACTTTTCCAAAAATAATTGATCCAAAGAGTAAGCTTTCTTTGATGGAACGCACCATCCTGGTGGCTAATACGTCTAATATGCCCGTAGTGGCAAGAGAGGCCTCCATCTATGTCGGTGTCACCATAGCCGAGTATTATCGTGACCAGGGGCTGGATGTCGTCATGGTGGCAGATTCAACCAGCCGCTGGGCGGAGGCACTGCGTGAAGTGGCTGCACGCCTGGGCCAAATGCCGGTTGAAGAAGGTTATCCAGCCTATCTGGCCTCTCGTCTGGCGGCTTTTTATGAACGCTCCGGACGCGTGCAGACTTTGAACAGTGAACAAGGCTCGGTAACATTGATCGGAGCTGTATCACCCCCGGGCGGTGATTTTTCTGAACCCGTTACCGGACATACCAAGGAAATTGTACAAACATTCTGGGCCTTATCTAAAGAACTTGCAGATGCACGTCATTATCCTGCAGTATCATGGACTGAAAGTTTTTCTGAATATGTCGCTATTACTGCAGACTGGTGGTCTGAGCATGTTCATCCTGACTGGCAGAAACTACGTGCTGAAGCTTTATCATTGCTGGCTCACGCCCATGAATTGATGCGTATAGTCAACCTGGTTGGAGCGGAAGCATTATCACAGGAACAGCGCTGGATTTTAACCAGTGCTGACTTGATCAAAGAGGGTATTTTACAACAAAGTGCTCTGGATGAGGTTGATTGTTATGCGTCCCCGCAGAAACAATTTTTATTATTACAAATAATGCTGCTTATTTACCATCAGGGGGCGGGTTTAATCCAACTGGGTATGCCGGTTCACGAGCTGAATCAATTAGCTCTATTAAGTAAAGCTAAACGCTGTAAAGGTACTTATAGTAGTGAACAAACTGAGCATTTAAAGCAATTTATTACTCAGATAAAAAATGACTTTCAACACTACTATGACGAATATCAACAGGAATCATTGTGACAGAACTTGAATATCGCCAGGCATCAGCAGCCCATGGCGGACTTTTATTTATGCATGGTGTGCCCGGTATTGCCTATGGAGATCAAGTCGTCATAAGTGATCATCGTAATCATAAGCGTTTTGGCCAGGTCGTGCAAACCTCGCAGGAACTGATTACCATCCAGGTGATAGAAGGCACCGATGATCTGGATCTGGAACGCACCTGGGTTCGTTTTTTACACAAACCATTTGAAGTGTCTTTATCCATTGATGTATTGGGGCGCGTTTTTAACGGCCTCGGCAAGCCCCGTGATCAGCGTCCCCCCATTGTTTCCTCATTAAAGCGCAATGTTAATGGTTCATCAGTAAACCCTGCAGCAAGGGCTTATCCCAGGGAATTTATTCAGACTGGTATGTCTGCTATTGATGGACTCAATTCATTAGTTCGAGGCCAGAAATTACCCATTTTTTCCGCTTCCGGCTTGCCCCATAATCGACTGCTGGCGCAAATTGTACGACAGGCAAAATTACTCGGTGAAGAATCAAAATTTGCCATTGTCTTTGCTGCCATGGGAATATCCTATACAGATGCCCTGTTTTTCCAGAAAAATTTTGAAGCTGATGGTGTATTGGGCAATGTCGTCATGTTTATTAATCAGGCCGAGGATCCCACTTTAGAACGTTTGATTTTACCCCGTACCGCACTGACAGTGGCAGAATATCTGGCCTTTGATGAGGATCGTCATGTACTGGTTATCCTCACTGACATGACCAACTATGCTGAAGCACTAAGAGAAATTTCTACCGAAAAAGGAGATGTTCCCGCCAGAAAAGGTTATCCCGGCTACTTATATTCTGATTTAGCCGGCATTTATGAGCGTGCCGGACGTA
>DAOVUE010000336.1 GCA_030632745.1 Pseudomonadota bacterium
ATGCCGTTAGAAAAGCATTGAATCTGGCAAAAAGTGATTCACAGATCCTCAATAACTTTTTTATTAATAGCGTGCGTCGCTTAACCATCATTATCGGACTATTAGTTGCACTTTCAGTAATAGGTGTTAATGTTGCGCCCATTATGGCTATTATTGGTGCTGCTGGTTTTGTTGTTGCTTTTGCGCTGCAAGGCACACTGAGTAATTTTGCCAGTGGTATTATGATTATGCTTTACCGTCCCTTTGATGTGAAAGATGTGGTTGAAGTTGCCGGTATTATGGGAAAAGTGCAATCAATGACCCTGGTTTCAACGACTATTATGACACCCGATAATAAATTAATGGTTGTGCCTAATAATTCTATCTGGGGCGATGTGATTACCAATGCGCACTATAGTGCCGAACGCCGGGTTGATATGGTGTTTGGTATTGGTTATGACGATGATATAGAACAGTCATTACAAATTATGAAACAAATACTGGCTGAACATCCATTAGTTCTGGATGATCCACAATCAGTGGTTCAATTGAGTGAACTGGCAGATTCTTCGGTTAATTTTATCTGCCGTCCCTGGGTTAAAACTGCGGATTACTGGACTGTCTACTGGGATGTAACCCGTGCAGTTAAAGAACAATTTGATGCTGCGGGAATTTCAATTCCTTATCCGCAAACAGATGTTCATATTCATCAGCAAACTCAGACATCTATTGCGTCTGATTCAGATCCAAAAGCATTGCACCAGGAAACAATAACTGATCAGATTAATGAAATTGATTAGCGCTATTTATTATTAACAGGTGATCATATGTAGGGTGGGGGAAGCTAAGAACAGTTTTGCAAGTACCTCTATCCACAATAAAAATCTACCAAACAAGAACATGCCCTCTGGACATTGATTGATTTGTAGTTCGTTTCAATGTTTCAGAGGGCAGTTCATTAAAGATTTTTTGATATTCACCTGCTCTTCTGCCAATCTGTTCAAGTCCCAATTCATCAGCAGTACCGGCTACTGTATGATAATCCGGGGATGAGAATAAGAGCTTATGATGGAATTTATGCAGATGATGCTGCTGGATAAATTGAATAGGTGAGAGATTAAACGCATCTTGAAATGCATATTCTAATGTTCTCTGGCTGACACCGGATAGTCTGCAGATTTCAGGTATGTTGTTTAAGCGATTATCTGAACTGTGAATAAATTCCAGTGCTTTTTTTAACCCTTTCTGACGTAATGAAAGTTGGGGCCTTTTCTTTTTTGTTTGTGATAAGTCAATGGTATTGGCTAAGCGTCTCAGCAGCTCTTCCTCAAATGATTGAATGGCAATCTGTTCAGACAATATGGATGGATCGTTTAAGGTATCAATTAAGATCGTATTAAGCCAGAGATAGAACTGGCGGCTTTTTTCTGCAGTAGATAGAATAAAATGATGCTTTGATGACTGTTTTAGTTTTTCTATCTGATCATGAGAATAAAACTGCCTGATCAATTTTAAATTGATTAAAAGAATCATATGGAATTGCTCATCATCAACATAACTGTTCAATTCACCCGGCATAGCAATAGGTAAAGCACTTGTTTTTAACGATTGATTCCAATAAGACGTATTACTACCTGTTTTAAGTGGTATGGATAGAGAAAGCATACCGGGAGGGGATAAACCAATAACATGAACAGCACTTTGAAACTGTTCCTGATAAACAGTGATGGATGGTGTTACAAGATAATCTTTCCAGTGTTTAAAAGAAGTCTTACCTTTTTCCCTTATCATTATTTCCCAGGGTAATGATACTGCCTCAAAAACTCCAGGATCATCGATAGACAAAAAACCTCGATGTGCATAAAGACCATTAATATGAACAGTATCAGAAATATTCTTTGTCATTTTATAATAGTTTGCGAAAAGTGAATAACAGGTAAACTAATAGTAGTGTATTATTATCTAAATGTGAAGTAACCAAATGATAAGGGCAGTTATCTTCGATTATTCACCTATTTGGTATACCCCTGAAGCCTGACTGGAAGAAATAATTGTTGAAGACGTGGTTATTAAAAACATGGTTAAAAAAGTTTCTAGCTGAACCATTAATACATTTTTTATTAATCGGGGCTTTACTGTTTATCTCTTATGGCCTGCTCAATGAGGGGAATGAGACTGGTCTTGATGATAAGAACCGTATCGTCATCAGTGAAACTGATATTAAACGTTTAAGTGCACAGTGGTATAAAAAATGGCAGCGTTTACCGACAAAGACAGAGCTGCAGGGTTTAATTGAACACCGGATCCATGAAGAAGTCATGTATAGGGAGGCTTTACGTATGGGCTTTGAACACAATGACCCGGTTATACGTCGACGCCTGGCACAAAAAATGGAGTTTATCTCATCCGATCTGGCTGAACAGCTGGAACCCTCAGAAGCAGAACTCAGCGACTATTTGCAAACTCATAGTGAACGCTTTGAATTACCTGCACGTGTCAGTTTTAAGCAAATTTATTTAAGCATTGATAAGCGTGGTGCAAAAGCCACTGCAGATGCACAGCATTTATTGCAGCAACTGACTCAATTAAAACAGTCTGCTTCAGTGGAAGAAATAAAAAATCTGGGTGACCCGATTATGCTGGGTCAGGAGCATAATGAATTAAGTCAGCAGGGAATATCAAGAGTCTTTGGTGAGGAATTTGCGGCTAAAATATTTACTTTACCCGTAGCTTCATGGCAGGGTCCTATTGTTTCTGCTTATGGAGTCCATGTTGTTTTTATTGATAATAAAACATCAGCAAAATTACCTGATTTAAGTGTGATTCATAAAGAAGTCTCTATTGAGTGGCTTGCTGAACAACAAAAAAAAATGGATCAGGTGTTTTATCAGGGCTTACGTGAACGTTATCAAATTATTATATCTGACAAAATCAGTAAAAATATAACTCTGAGTGTTAATTAATGATGTTAGAAATAATGCTCCGCCTTATTCTATTGTCATTGGTTATTATATTCCCAACACTATCTACAGCAGATGAAATGCGGCCCGGTTATCTGGAATTAAGCTCTAATGATGATCAGATCTATACAATAAAGTGGAAAATACCCGGTAAGGGCAATCAGGTTATACG
>DAOVUE010000302.1 GCA_030632745.1 Pseudomonadota bacterium
AGAGCGGCTAAAGTCATTAATGCAATGGCTAAGGCACTGTGATTTAAGGCAAATGCAGCGACTCTCAGGAATGAAAGTGTATTGCTGAAATTAGCAATGATAACATCATAGGCTTCAAATAAACTCACCAGAAAACGTTCTGAAACAGAACCTTTGCTTGTTGTCCAATGAAAGATAAAAATAATCATTAATGGTGTTATTATAGACATTAAATTGAGGTTTGAAAATTGATCCTGACTGAGATCAACAATACCCCAGAAAATTGTAATATATAGCAATAGTCCGCTCACACCAGTGGAATTCAACAGTGCGTCTTTAAATTGTAAACTCATCAGGTGATTATAAATACTAATAATATTCAGCAGAATAATAAAAGCAGCCCCCCACAGCAGTGCCAGTTTTAACATTAGCATAGGACTTTCCATGGGGGACATCCAGAGACCGGGAAGGAGGTGTTCATAGGAAAAAATACTACCATAGATAAAACCAAAAAATAGTGATGAAATCCCAATGGATAAGAAAAATGAGGCATATTCAGGCCAATGTTTCCTGACCACCCGGGAAAGACCCATAATACAGGCTCCATGACCGACATCACCGAACATAATGCCAAACATTAATATATAGCTCAAGGTGAAAAACCAGCTGGGATCAAATTCACGGTATCCGGGGATGCCGTAATTCGTCACGAGTTGTAAAAATGGCTGCATCCATCGGGGGCGTAATAAATAGGAAGGTGTTTTGGCGTATTCGTCCTGTTTGGGTTCACGTGCCTGCATAATCACCGGATTAGCAATATCATGTTCTAATTTTGACTGGATAAAGGAGATTTTAGATGAGGGGACCCAGCCATTAAGTTGCATCAGTTGACCATTGCGCAACATTTTCTGGCTGAGAATGGCATAAGGTTTGGCTAGAGTTAATAATTCACCTAAGTGATTGATTTCATCATTATAATCTTCTTGTAATTTTAACCTGTTGTGTTTAATATCGTCACCCTGCTGCAATAATTGCTGTTGTTTTTTGCTCAGAGTTGCATAGACTTTTTTTGGATGTTCATGGAATTCAACGGGGATATGTAAACATTGGAAAGAAGCAGAATTCAGCAATGATAAAATATCAGTATTGATGTCTTTAACACCTGCGATAACGATGTGTGCACTATCACCCTGCTGTAGGTACACAGACAGATAATAACCTTCAATGCCGAGGGCATCTTTTAAGCGTGAAACATAAGCTAATGGAATGATACCAAGACGAACATCAAGCAGTTCAAAGTTTTGCTTCAATACACTGAGATCAATATCAAGGTTTTTAAAATTATTAAGTAAGGAAAATAAATTGTGTAGAGAATTTAATTGAATATCCAGCAATCTTTTGTTTTCCTGCTGTTCTTTACAGACGTTCCACAATTCACTGAGTCGGGTTTCTATCTGCAGTAATTGATGTTTATTAATAGCAATAATTTTGTTTACTTTTGATGGAGGGGGGAGTGCTAAATAGTCAGTCACTTTTTCCCATACGGAGAGTGAATTATTAAATATTCTGCGATAAGAAGCTCCCTGTCGATCAGGTAAGCTGATTTCTTCAAAGTCTGTTATAGCGGGCTCAAAGAAATCTGATTCAGCCAGTATAATGGAAACCAGGTGAGCATCATCATGACGCATAAATAAAGAAACATACTGCATGCTTTCTGAATGAAATAGTTTCATTCGATTTCTCCAACAGCAAAAGAAATTTCATTATCAGATAAGTCTAATAACTTCCCCTTAAACAGTGTATGGATTTGTGATAATTGCTTTTCTCGCAAAATCAGGTAAGCAAAAGCATGAGCCAGTGAAAAGGGTTTAGATTTTAACAGGCTGTCAGCAGTGCTGATAATATCTTTTTCCAGGCTGAGTTCTATTTGATGAATAGAATCAGCTTGTTTTATCAGAGAATTAATTTTGTCCGGTAATAAGTCATGGACTTGTTCCAGTTTAGTAATTTGAGAAAGTTGAATTAAAATTTTGCTGTTTAAATAAAGTCCGCCTGCAACTAATAAAAAATAACTATGTGATGCAGACAAAGCATAAGCGAGCCGATAACGTAATAACCAGATCAAATTAGTCTGATCAATAATACGTCCCAGTAGAGGCTGAAGCAAAACTTGATCTTCATCATTCAGCTCTTTGAGTTTATCATTTAAGACGGTAAAATATTGATGATTAATGGCTGTTTCAATGGTAAATACATCGCGTTTCTGGGCAAAGTTTTTACTGCCGTAAGAGGCAATAGATGCAAAGGGAGTTTTCTCTAATTGATGCAGAATATCGGTAATATTATCAGCATTAAGCAGTTTCTCAAGGGGCAGTATGGAAAATTGATTCAGTGGAGTCAGTTCAGCCTGTATCTGTTCTTTTGGACGCTGCAGAGATTTCCCGCGTAAAATAGTTTTAATATTCTGTAATTCAAAACGTCGTATCCAGAAGATAAAAAAATCTCTTTCAGATCCGCAAAGAGAACGAATAATAGATTGAGCATCATCAAGCAGTACGGTTAAAAATAAATTATCCATGTTTCCGGCAGGAAGAGGTTTTAAGTGAGACTCCAGGAGTTTTATGCTGATGTTTTCCAGACCATTGTTTTTGAGTTCGGCTAAGATTTCATGCAGAGGCTGTCTAATTAAAGAAGAAAATTGATTATTACTGAGCAGACGCTTTGAAAAAATGGCCACTAGAGTCTGCAGATAAGCATAGTGTGCTGCTTCAAGCATGGCTATTTACTCTCAATATTCAGCAGTAAATCCAGAACCGCTTCAGCAGCCTGTTGCTGATGCTGTGCGGATATTTCAAGCAATTGCTGACGTCGTTCCTGATAACGTCTTTCCAGTTCATTGATTTGAGCGTTTGCCCGTTGTTCTGCTTTATCAGCAAAAGAAGAATAAATCTCAGGGATGCGAAGTTCAAAACGCTGCTCAGCCCTTTTGACTTCTTCTCGAGCTTCGTCGACTAATAGATCACGTTCTTTCTTTGCATTTTCAACGATCTCCTGGGCTTTAAGTTCTGCATCCAGTAATCGCTGCAGTACATTTTCCATGGAAAAACACCTGCAATTAATTGATAACTTTTGGGATATCCACCCTTTATGCGTATTATATAAGTATAGGATATTAGAATAAATAATAAAGAGCAATGATACTGATCAAAAATAGAGACTATGTAAGATATTGCTGAACTATCTGTTTTATTATCTCTACAGTAATATTTATAGACTATGACTTTTATGATAGTCTGGAGAGGTACTTGCAAAACTCCGTCATTCCCGCAAGCTTTTAGCGGGAATCCATATTTATTGACTGTAAGTCTTTGATTTCTAGATTCCTGCCTTCGCCAGTGAGACTTTGTTAGCTTGCTAACTCTTGTCGAACAAGTACTCTTGGGGTGCGCAGAGCCTGCCCCTGGCGTATGCAGGGGAATG
>DAOVUE010000179.1 GCA_030632745.1 Pseudomonadota bacterium
TTAATTTTTTTAAATAATATATCGTATCGAGTTTAACATATAGAATAACAAAGTTTTCCTCTATCAAAGTTAGGTTGGTACTTTAATACCCTCAAGGGGCACCGAGGTAAATGCCATATCCCTAAGACTGATTTTGTAAAGCAATTTCCTTTACTTTCGGATAATCTATTTTCCCCGATCCTAACAGGGGAAGTGTTTCAAGCATTATAATTTTATTGGGTATCATTAACGCAGCATAGGCATTTTCTTTGGCAAAAGCAGATAGCTCTTTTTTCTGCGCCTCCTCCCGGGTCGTCAGTAAAACTAATTGTTCACCTTTTGCTGCATCTGGAATATTTACAACGGCATGCAGTGTATCAGGCCAGCATTTTGAGACCATCTCTTCTACTGCGGACAGCGACACCATTTCACCGCCAATTTTTGCAAATCGTTTCACTCTTCCTTTGATGCTAATATAATTGTCATTATCGATATCAACAATATCCCCTGTATCATACCAGCCTTTTCCAAACTCGGATGCCGCAGGTTCCAGAACACCGGGCTGCTCATTCCTAAGATAGCCCTTCATTATATTCGGGCCTTTAACAAATAATTGACCACCCGGAACAATTCCCGCTATAGGTTTTAACTGATATTGAATGCCCGGTAATATCTGACCCACACTGCCTGTTTTATATTCAAGCGGCGTATTCATGGAAATAACCGGACTGGTTTCCGTTGCACCATAGCCTTCCAATATTCTTAGACCAAATTTTTCAGTATAAAGCTCAGCCGTTTCTTTCTGCACCGCTTCAGCACCCGCGAACACATAACGAATACTATAAAAATCGTAATTATGAGCAAACTTAGCATAACCTTTGAGAAAGGTATTGGTGCCAAAAAGCATGGTTGCGTTAATATTGTAAGCGACTTCAGGAATAATTCTATAGTGCAGAGGTGACGGGTATAAAAAGACCTTCATACCATTTAAAAGTGACACCAGAGTGGCTGCAGTTAAACTAAAAGAATGGAATAAAGGCAGGGCATTGAGAATGATGTCATTTTTATTAAAATCGATAGTTGTACCTAATTGAGTGATATTAGCCATTATATTCTGATGTGATAACACAACACCTTTGGGTACACCTTCTGAACCTGAAGTAAATAAAATAACAGCCGCATCATCAGGCTGAACCGTTTGCCACTGAGGTGCATAAAATAATTTTGGCATTAGACTGCAGAAAAGGCCATAGATCTTATCCTGCCATGTCAGGTATTGACGCAGATCTTCCAGATAAATCAGCTGTACCTGTTGTTCTAATAATTGGGCTAAGTTCTCCAGTTTTGCCAGTTGAATAAATCGTTTTGAGGTATAAACCGTTTTAATTTGAGCGGTTTCTATGCTGGATAACAGCCCCTTATAACCCATGGTATAATTAAGCATAGCAGGGATGCGGGCAATACTTTGCAGAGCAAAAAAACTTAATACGGTGGTATTTGCATTGGGTAATAATAAACCTACCGGATCATTAATTTGAGAATCTCTGCTCATGAGTCGTGATAAGACACTGCTCTTTAATAATATCTGACGATAGTTTAATGGTTGTCGTTCAACATCCTCAAGCACCACTTGTCCTGATCCATGAATATCACGTGCTGTTAATAATTTATCCATGAGAGTCATATGAATATTCGTTGTTGAATAAATCATATCCAGCATAATTTGTTTTAAAACCTTACCGGCTTCAATACGTCTTGCATTTCCGCTAAATGAGTCGTTAACTTCAATGGTTTGCGGCGCCAGAATGGTTAATTTAATTTTCGGAAACCATTGACGGCGTTCAATGCCCTTAAGATGAGTAAATAACGAATGTTGTGCTCCGTCAATACGAATGGGCAGAACATGAGCTCCTGATTTTAAAGCAATCAGACCCGGACCATCATAAATCTTCATTAAAGTCCCGGTGACTGTAATGCGTCCTTCAGGAAAGATAACGGAGTGTTTATCGGTCTCTAAATCTTTAATAAAGGATTTAATTGATAGCGGGTTGGCGGGATCCATGGGAAAGAACCGTACAATTCTGGTAAGGGGATGAATCCACCATTTTTCAAGCATTTGAGTATTAATAGCAAAGGTGATTTGATCGGGGAGAAATACAGCTAATAACAGACCATCCAGAAGGGAGGTATGATTAGCAATAATCATGACACGCTTACCCGCTTTGTGGTAATTTTCCAGACCTTCTACTTCAACACGAAATAATAATTGTAAAATAAAACGCAGAATTTGTTTTATCAGCAGCATATAGAGCCTTTATGATTATAATTTTATCAACCCTTGGCATTATAAACTAAATAACTGGTATGTCCGATAAGCAAACAGATTTTCATTTATTCCGGCAATCCTTTATTTGTATCAAATCAATTTTCAGCATACCCAGGGGGGCATCCATTGCAAAGCGCAGGGGTGTTTTTTTATCATCATTATTGAGCCAGATATAATAAAAATGCTCTTTTTTTTCATCCGTGCGGATTTTATATTTAGTTGACTGGTAGGTATCAGCCTTCAATTTCAACTCTTCTTCTCCCATGGGTTCAATACTATATAAACGAATATCATCTGCGACAGCAATAGGAATCTTTATCTTAGTATTAATCTTCATAGTGCGTAATAAATAAATCAGGGATAAAGGATCTAAAACACTTGAATATTCAATTTTATCGCCCGATTCTTTATGGATTAAATAGCTTAAGTTATTTTCCAGCAGGGGGAAAATATTGAGAAAGTCCGGTATACCCAATGCGCCGTCTTTTTCCCAGACTTCTTTATTCTGCAGATTCATAAAACCTGATTTTATCGTTTCTAATTCACGTTTTTTGAACAATTGTGTCTGTTTATTTTTCCAGTCTAACCAGAGAAAGTAATGGCTTTGATTACGACCCGAGTCGATTTCTTCTACTAATATTGTTTTTTTCAGCGCGGCATCTAATGTCGTTATATAGGTATATCGGACCGGTTGAATCATTTCAGCTTTAATAAAATTCTCTGTGCTGACATTAAGTATAAATTGATGGTTTATATCATTTTCTATAAACTGAAATTTTAATAATGGCTGGTTGGGAATTTTAGCATTGGAATGTAAGCTGTTAAGCAGAAAGGTCATTTTTACATCAGCCAAATCGGCCCAGATAAAAGACGTTAATAAGCCCCGATAACTGAGCGTATAATGTAATGTTTCACCTGATGAAAAAGGCCATTGTGCATTCGCTTTTGCAGAAAAGAAAAATAGTATTAGAAAAAAAAGAATTATTTTTTTTCTAATCACTCTTAACTAAGCTCTGAGAAATACATTATTCCTGACCACTCGTAACCGTCAACTCTTCTTCATGCGACAAGGAGGGCCAGGCTCTAATCACTGAATTAACCAGAGTGCCTAATGGAATAGCAAAAAATATTCCCCAGAATCCCCATAAACCGCCAAAAAACAAGATAGCAACGATAATGGCAACAGGATGTAAATTAACCACTTCTGAAAATAATAAGGGCACTATCACATTCCCGTCCAGAGCCTGAATAATGCCATAAGCAAACATCAGCCAGGCAAAATCAGAACTCCAGCCCCACTGAAAAAAGGCAATCAGTGCCACCGGAATGGTGACCACTGTTGCACCGATATAAGGTACAACAACGGATAATCCAACCAAAATTGAAATCAGCAGTGCATACTTTAATCCCAGAAATGAAAAGGTAATAAAACAGATCACTGAAATAATGGTAATTTCCCAGAATTTTCCTCTTACATAATTACCAATCTGCTGATCCATTTCTTTCCATACCCGTGTTGATAACTGGGTGTTTTCCGGAAAAAATCCTGTCAACCAGCCTAAGATCTTGTTTTTGTCTATTAAGAAAAAGAACACCAGCAGCGGTGCCAGGATCACGTATATCATGATAGTGATACCACCCTGTATAGAATTTAAAGAGAAGGTTAATACTTCTTTACCCATAGAGGTCACTTCTGACTGAATTTGAGTGATGAGTTCAAGAATAGCCTGTTGTGAAATAAAGCTATAATTATTAGGCAACTGCAGTAAGAGTTGTCGTCCCTGCTCAATATATTTCGGGGTATCTCGAATCAGATCCGTTATCTGCCCCCATAATAACGGGCTGATAACAAATAATGAAATCATCAGTACCGCCAGAAAACCGACAAACACCACTACAACTGATATAAGCCGATTTTTGAACCATTTATTAAATAGAACCACAACACCTTCTAATAAATAAGCAATTACAATAGCAGCAAACACAGGAGTTAAGGTATCATTAAATAATAATATAATCGCCAGAGCAAGAATTAAAAAAACCACCAGAAAAACCACCTGGGGATCAGAAAAATGTCTTTGAAACCAACGATTAAAAATATCTATCATCAAATATAGCCTGGAGTATTAAGTGTTATAGTATCAATGTTCTGGACTACGCAGCCGGCAAAACTTATCATAATGAGTTTGAAACAGTTTTTCCAGCTTATCAATGACTTCTGCTGCAGCACATCCCTGCAGGATATGTTCAGACATATAAGCAGCAGTTTCATGCATTAAAGCATCTCTTTTGATCATAGGATAAGTAGCGGATAAACGCTTAATAGCAGCCACCACTTTTTCTTCTTCCGGCCTGGTTATATCCAGCGGCTGTTCCTCAACCACCAAACGCCCTTCCTGTCTGGCATTGTGCAATAAGAATTGTGCAAAAGACAGTATAGAATTCTGATCGGACTCCTCTAA
>DAOVUE010000248.1 GCA_030632745.1 Pseudomonadota bacterium
GAGCGTTGCGGATGATAATATTCTTTAGCGCTATAACCATAATCAACTAATAAAACAGCACCTGTGTCCAATACTTCGGCAATGCTTTTTATCCAGTCATCGGCGTATAAATTAACTTCACTAATATAATCAGTATCAGCTTTATCATCTAGATGTGACAGTTCCTGATGCAGTTGAAGGATGTTTTTTACTTTTGTTAATAATGCTGGATTTTTGCAGGCTTCATCCTGCCAGATAAAGTGATCATCTTCGTCTAGAGCGACAAATCGTTCATAAGTCTGATCACGCGCTAGTTTAATGATATGTACAGGCATGGCGTCAAGCAGCTCATTGGCTAGTACTATACCTGAGAAGGGTTTTTCCGGTAAAGTGTCCAGCCACTGAAAACGCTCAAATAAATGGGGTAATTTTTCTTTTACGGCCTGCTGCTGCCGGTCTCTGAGTTCAGCACTTAATTCCAGAATGAGGTATTGTTCAGGCAATTGATGCTGTCGTTCCAATTCCAGCATAATATCAACAGCCATAGTGCCTGAACCTGCACCGACTTCTAATAGTGTACGCAGCTGCATCTGCTGCATAATCTGCATACACTGCAGCGCAACACATTGGGAAAATAAGGGTGATATTTCGGGAGCTGTAATAAAATCACCCTGTCGACCAAATTTTTTTAATCCGGCACTATAATAGCCTAAACCTGGAGCATAAAGTACCAGGTTCATATAGTCAGCAAAACTTATTTTGCCATTATTCGTATGAATAGCCTGTTGAATCTTATGCTTTAATTGTTCGCTATGAGCCAATATTTCAGCTGTTGGCTGAGGAAATGAATCTGCAGCGGGTGAAGAATGAGATGGTATTGACATATTAACTTATTTGTTTAGATGAAAAAGGTTTAGGTGAAAAAGGTTTAGGTGAAAAATTGTATCAATGAAAATTGCATCATATTATGCTAGAGTTAGCGGTTAACATCCAGAAATCAATGTTGATTCTGCAAAAAATACCTTCTAACTCACTTTAATTTATCCGCCATTATTGATAGAAATTTAATGTTACTATCAATAATGGCGGCCAGATTCAAGTTTGGCTAAAGGCTACATAGGAAGTAATCTGATGGAAACTATTGATGAGATGCTGAAAAGTGATCTCACAGATAAGGTCGCTCTGATAACGGGGGGAGCTCAGCGTGTTGGAGCTATGACGGCTCGTTTATTGCACGCAGCCGGAGCTAATCTGGTGCTGCACTATCGCAATTCACGTCAACCAGCACTGGATTTACAGTCAGAGCTCAATGCGCTGCGTAAAAATTCAGTTATTCTTGTTCAGGCAGACTTATTGGAAACGATTAAATTAAAAGCCATTATAAAAAGTTGTATTGAACAATGGGGACGTTTGGATATATTAATCAATAACGCGTCCAGTTTTTATCCCACACCTATAGGAAAAGTGTCTGAAAGGGACTGGGACGATTTAATCGGCAGTAATATGAAGGCTCCTTTCTTTTTATCTCAGGCAGCGGCACCCTATCTGGAACAACAAAAAGGTTGTATTATCAGCATTGTTGATATTCATGCTGAGCGACCTATGGAAGGGCATAGTGTCTATAATATGGCCAAAGCAGGCTTAGCCATGCTGGTAAAAACGCTGGCTTTTGAATTAGGCCCCAAAGTACGTGTCAATGGCGTGTCTCCCGGAGCTATTATGTGGCCGGATAATGACATGGATGAGCTAACCAAACAGAGAATAGTGTCCAGAACCTATTTAAAACGTAAAGGTTCAGCACAGGATATTGCCCGCACGGTATTATTTTTAGCGGCACATGCAGATTATATTAGCGGACAGATAATTGCAGTGGATGGGGGAAGATCGTTATATTTGTAAGCAATCATTTGATTAACTTAACAGGAGCAGCAATGAGCAGAGAAATAATTTCAACAGATAAGGCACCACAGGCAATTGGTACTTATTCTCAAGCGGTTAAAGTGGGCAATACAGTGTATCTTTCCGGGCAGATCCCCCTGATTCCTGAAACTATGGAAATGGTGGCTGGCGATATAGAAGCTCAGATTGTGCGGGTGTTTGATAACCTGACTGCAGTGGCAGAGGCTGCTGGAGGTGATCTGAATGATATTGCTAAGCTGAACATCTTTCTTACCGATTTAGGTCATTTTCCTCTGGTTAATGAAGTCATGGCGCGATATTTTTCACAACCTTATCCTGCCCGGGCCGCTATTGGCGTTGCTTCACTGCCCAAAGATGCGAGTGTGGAAATGGATGCAGTGATGGAGCTTTAGAAGCCTTTAGCCAAACAAAGCCAGCAGCTAAAAGCTCTCCACGGTATAACGGCTGACTTTCAGCGTATCGCTCCAGTGATCAGCTGGCAGGCCCGCTTTGCGTTTTAAATGCTGCCAGAAATCTCCTGCAGCGGGTAATTGTTCCCATACAGAAGGTAGAAAGGTACCACGACGTCCATTATCTTCCACAATCAGGCCGTCTATCTGAGGGCGTATTTGTGCTAATAAATCTTCTTCACAACTAAACTGCATGGGGCAGCTGTCGCTTAAAACAGAAATATGGTAGTCGAGCTGCTGATACTCTCTCTGCGTCAATGCCGGAAAGCGTGGATCAGAAAAGGCCGCAGCATAGGCATTGTGAGCAATGTCTTCGACTAAAGCCTGATAGGCGCTTAGAGTACCGATGCAACCGCGTAAATTATGCTTAATATTGAGTGTAACAAAGCTGGCCTGCTTTTTCTGCAGTGCTGCGGGATAGTCAGAAAGCTTAATGGAGAGTGCAGATTGCTTTTCCAGGCCGGATAAAATTGAATCTTCAGCCACCTTATGTAAAATTTCTCTTTCAGTCTGTGAATACATACTTATCCTGTTCCATCTGGTTTAGCTTATGTCAGGTTTAACAAATACCCAGCATCCATAACCTACTACGCGATCTCTGCTGCCTGCAGTGTCGCCGGAATTTCTTAAATCCAGAGTTTTGACTTCTAAATGGTGTTTTTCTGCACTGAGCAATATTCCTGCAATAGCTGATCGACCACAGGCTTGTTCATAATTAATGGCCTGAGGTTTAAATTCTTCTATCGCCTGACAAGCCGCCAGATCACATTGTTTTGCCTGTTCATAATTAAGAAAATGACTGAGATCAGAACTGATAAGAAATAAGGTATTGTTGTCTGCTTCACTATCATCCCATAGTTCATCAATGACCTCGCTGACCTGATGATCATCAACCTGACCGACAACTAAGGGCAGCAGTTTAAAATCAGGAAGAATTTTCTGCAGAAAGGGAAGCTGCACCTCCAGGCTGTGTTCCTGCTGATGAGCAGTATCGTTTTCCTGCACAAAGGATAAATGATTTAATTTTTCCATGCTCTCTCTATCAAGAGGGATATCACCTAAAGGAGTTTGAAAATAGTCATAAGAACTGGTGGCAATACCTAATAACGGAACTCTATGTGAGGGCCCCAGTAATACCACCCGGGTAATTTGTGCAGCATAGGGAAGTAGTTGTGCATAGCCGCTGGCTGCAATGGGGCCGGAATAGATATAACCCGCATGAGGAACGATCATTGCGAGTGGTCTGCCCGGGCTTGCATCAATATCAATATTATCCAGGTAAGCCTGCACTGAAGTACTTAAATCATTAGTATCAGCGGGATAAAAACTGCCCGCTACAGCAGCTGCTCTGGTATTATTCTGTAGGTTCATAAATTAATCGCTTGTTGTAGATTGAGTCTGGATATAAGGATAAACAATGGATCTACTCTAAATATAGACCATATTTTTTATTTGTGTTACATTTCAAAAAATAATGACCTGTTCCAGTTAAAAACAGATATCCTGAATTCAAGTAAAAAGTAATATGAAAAATAAAAAAGTTTTTCAAATAGTAAATCCTGAAACGATTCCCGCTTACCA
>DAOVUE010000047.1 GCA_030632745.1 Pseudomonadota bacterium
ATGACTAAGGCGCTGTAGGTTAAGGGTTTTACTGGCTATTTTGGATTTATTCGTAGTCACTCTACGGGTGAATTCAAAATAGTCAGAAAATCATTAAGATGCAGTGACTTAGGCATTCAAAGTAGATTTAACTGAGTTATTTAGGTTAAAACTTTATTAATTTTGATAATTGTACAATAAAATAAATAAGATTGTTAGTTTTTTGCACTAAATAATACAAAAAGGTAATGAAAAAAAGAGTAATTACTGCTATAAATAAATGAAATTGTTCAAAGCATTATTGAGCTAAACATAAAGCCATCAGCTATACTCAAAATAAAGCCATTAGCTAAACTCAATGAAGAGTGAGATGAGAATTAATGATTGTAGGTTTGCTTAGAGAAATAAAAACTGAAGAGTATCGTGTTGCATTAACACCTGATGCAGTCAAAAAAATATCTGCTGCAGCTGAAAAAATACTGGTACAGCATAATGCGGGTCTTGCCAGCGGTTATACTGATCAGGATTATCAACAGTCTGGTGCAGTCATTATTGAATCAGCAGAACAAATCTGGCAGCAGGCTGATTTAATTATAAAGGTAAAAGAGCCTCAGGGAACAGAATTGAACTTAATGAAAGTTAATCAATTACTCTTTACCTATTTTCATTTTGCAGGTTCATTAGCTCTGACAAAGGCTTGCCTGAAACAAAAGATTACGGCGCTGGCTTATGAGACTTTAGTCGATGAAAATGGACAATTACCCTTACTTATCCCCATGAGTGCCGTTGCGGGGAAGATGGCTGCACATCAGGGAGCCAAATACCTTGAAAAACAATTCGGTGGTAAAGGTTTATTAATGGGTGGACTGGAACTTGATTCAATTCAGGTTGACCCGGCCAGGGTGATTGTTCTTGGCGGCGGTGTCGTTGGTCTCCACGCTGCACAGGTTGCCTCTGAAATGGGGGCCATAGTGACTTTACTGGAAATAAATAAACAACGTATTAAACAAATTAAACAACAATTCAGCGATAAAATATCAGTATTGCACTCGACTCGTGATCGCTTGCTGGATTTATTAACAACAGCAGATGTTATTATTGGTGCTGTTTTAGTCGCAGGTGCTAAAGCACCTACCTTAATTTATAAAGACGACTTATCTATAATGCAGCCGGGCACTGTTCTGGTTGATGTGGCAATTGATCAGGGCGGATGTTTTGAAACCAGCAGAGCAACAACGCATGATAAGCCCATTTATATTGAACAGGATATGGTTCATTATTGTGTAGCCAATCTTCCCGGTGCAGTTTGCCGCAGCAGCAGTCAGGCCTTATCGGGTACGACGATGCCTTATATTCTGCAATTGCTTGAAAAGGGTTTAGAGGGTTTTTTAGCTCAAAGTGCAGGACATAGAAAATGTTTAAATATGCAGCATGGTCAACTGAAACATGATGTCTTAATAAAACAATTTGCACATCTCTTATAGGATCTTATCTGAGAATGGACAATAATCTAAACTCGATGAAGACCTCTTCACTGCAAATTTCAAATCAGGTGTGTGTTGCGAATAATGAAATTGAGGTGAGCTTTATTCGTTCACAGGGTTCGGGTGGTCAGAATGTAAATAAGGTTTCTACAGCAGTGCATTTGAGGTTTGATATAAAAGCCTCATCACTGCCGATGATCTACAAAGAAAAATTACTCCAGCTAAACGATCATCATATTACAGCAGAGGGTATTATCATTATTAAAGCACAGCGATTTCGCAGTCAGGATAAAAATCGTGAAGACGCACGGCAAAGACTGGTGCATATTATCCAAAAATCCATGCTGACACAGAAAAAACGCAGGGCGACAAAGCCGACTCGCGGGGCTAAAAAACGGCGTATGGATAATAAGTCAAAACGGGCTCAGCAAAAAGTTCAGCGCCGTAAAGTTGATTATTAGTCTCTTAATGAAAATATTTAATACATTTTTATAAAGAAATTTATTAAATATTGAATATAAGAGACTTATCCTGCTCCTGTTTTTCAGGCTTAGGTTTTTTTTAAATGCTCCTGTATTCTTATTAGTGATGCAAATTCCATGAAAAACAAACAAATATCCGCACCTTTTAACAGCCTCACAGCAGAATATATTCAGCGCCGACATCAGGTTCATGAAGTTTGCCGACAGTTCAAGCGCAGCCCTTCAAAGGGAAATCTGGCACGTTTGAAATCTTTATTCTCCCGGACCGGTGATGAAGTCTTTATAGAAGCAGGATTTTATTGTGATTATGGAGATAAAATTTCTCTCGGTCATCGTGTTTATTTTAATATTAACTGTACACTTCTGGATGGCGGCCGGATCGGTATTGGAGATGATTGTCTGATTGGCCCTAATGTACAGATTTTAACTATCAACCATGCTCTGGCACCCGCAGAACGATTGAAAAAGACTAATTTTTGCAGTGATATTGATATTGGAAATAATGTATGGATTGGGGCCGGTGCTATTATTTTACCTGGCGTTAATATTGGAAGCGGGAGTGTTATTGGTGCTGGGAGTGTAGTGAGTAAAGATGTTGCAGAGAACTGTCTTTATGCAGGAAATCCTGCCCGGAAAATTCGTCAGCTATAAGGAATCCCCTTGCTTTAGTTGGGGGGAGGATGTCAAGCACAACCTGGTTACCTTGTCATTGTCAAATTTTAAGAGATTACAAGGTAACCAAGTATTTTAGTCGGGAATTATTGAATTTATCAACCTTCATTGACTCGTTTGAATTCAGTATGACTGCATGACGGGCAGGGAGGTATGCGACCGGCTTTATAAAAATGCAGTTCTTTAGCACAATTAGTGCATTTTAATGTGCCGATACTGGTGACTTCTCCGGTATGCCATGTATCGGCAATGTCTTTAATATGATCCAGTTCTATGCGGGTTTGATCCGCCATGTTTGCAAACACAGACAGTACTTTATCTTCTATCCGATGAATATCAAACTCTAACCACTCAAGGAAGCTCTTATTTTCTTTTTCCATGCTGGCAGCTGCATCATGAAGATCACGCTTTACATAGCGGGAGATGAGATCAATCTCTTCTTTGCTCCAGGTTTTCAATTCAGCGAGAAATTCTTCTGCTTCCTTTATCCCGTTAATAACCATGGGGCCGGCGGCTTCATCTGCTTTTTCTGTCCATTCTGACAGCTTGTCAAGCATGGTGTTATAACCATCTACCAGTTTATCAGCAGCTTCTTCCATGTTATTTTTATCTTTATCTTTGTTGTCCTGATTCATACGAACCTCCTGACTATAATACAAAATTCCGGAACAAATCTTTTTCCAGGCATTTTCCAGATACTTTATGTTTCTACACTATAAGTATAGCTCAAAATGGAATTACTTGAACATTAATTAGTGGTATAATTTCGCGTTTTATATTATTGCTTTTAACTCTTATTTTTAGAATAGTTTTTAGAGCGGTTTTTAAAGCAGTTTAAATTTTGACAGAGTCAGGAATCAGAATCAATGAGTCACACGTATAAGCCAGAGCAGATTGAACTTGAAGCACAACGTTATTGGGAACAAAAGCGATGCTTTAATGTAACGGAAGATGACAGCAAAGAAAAATATTATTGTCTTTCAATGTTCCCCTATCCCAGTGGACAATTGCACATGGGCCATGTACGTAACTACTCTATTGGTGATGTCTTATCCCGCTATATGCGTATGCAGGGAAAAAATGTGATGCAGCCCATGGGCTGGGATGCGTTTGGCCTGCCGGCAGAAAATGCTGCAATGAAACATCAGGTGGCTCCCGCTAAGTGGACTCGTGAAAATATAAACTATATGCGTGAACAGCTGAAACGTCTTGGTTTTGGTTATGACTGGGATAGGGAAGTGACGACCTGTGATGCTGATTATTATCGCTGGGAACAATGGCTGTTTACCCGCTTATATAAAAAGGGTGTAGTGTATAAAAAAAATGCAGTGGTCAACTGGGATCCGGTGGATCAAACTGTATTGGCGAATGAGCAGGTTATTGACGGCCGGGGCTGGCGCTCGGGTGCTTTAGTTGAACGTAAAGAAATTCCTCAGTGGTTTTTAAAAATTACCGATTACGCGGAAGAGTTATTACAGGGTCTGGATCAGTTAGACGGCTGGCCGGAACAGGTTCGTACCATGCAGAAAAACTGGATTGGTCGTTCTGAAGGTGCTGAGATTACGTTTCAGATTGCTGAATCCAGTGAAAAATTAAAAGTGTTTACTACTCGTCCTGATACCTTAATGGGAGTGACTTATGTGGCGGTTGCTGCAGAACATCCGTTGAGTCTTGCCATGGCAGAAAATAATCCGGCACTGCAGCAGTTTATTGCTGAAGCGAAAGTGATGTCAACGGCTGAAGCCGATATGGAAACCATGGAAAAGAAAGGTATGGATATTGGCTTAAAGGCCATTCATCCCATTAGCGGTGAACAGGTTCCCGTTTATACTGCTAACTTTGTTCTTATGGGCTATGGTGAAGGGGCTGTTATGTCCGTTCCTGCTCATGATCAGCGCGATTTTGAATTTGCCGGAAAGTATGGTTTAGATATTAAGCAGGTTATCGCTCCGGCTGACGGGGCTGACCATGTTGACGTAGATAATGTTGACGTAGAGAAAGTTGACGTAGAGAACGTTGACGTAGAAAAAGTTAACGTAGAAAAAGTTGATTTAGATGAAAAAGCCTTTACAGGAAAGGGCGTACTGGTTAATTCGGCACAGTTTGACGGATTAACTTCGCTTCAGGCACAGTCTGAAATTCCACAGGCACTGGAAAAAATCGGCAGGGGTAATAAACGTATTCAATATCGACTGCGCGACTGGGGGGTATCCCGTCAACGCTATTGGGGTGCTCCAATTCCAATTATTAATTGCCCTCAATGTGGTGCAGTAGCAGTCCCTGAAACTGATTTACCGGTTAAATTACCTGAAGATGTAATCATTACCGGTGAGGGTTCACCGCTTAAAAATATGCCTGAATTTTATCAATGTCAATGCCCCGAATGCGGTGCTGATGCTGAACGTGAAACGGATACTTTTGATACCTTTATGGAATCTTCATGGTATTACGCGCGTTATTGTTCTCCGGGCTGTGATAGTGCGATGCTGGATGACAGAGCTAAATACTGGGCACCGGTGGATCAGTATGTCGGGGGTATTGAACACGCTATTCTGCATTTATTGTATGCACGTTTTTATCATAGATTAATGCGTGATGAAGGCCTAATCAGTGGCGATGAACCGTTTAAAAACCTTTTGACTCAGGGAATGGTCTTAAAAGACGGCGCTAAAATGTCTAAGTCTAAGGGCAATACGGTTGATCCTCAGGGTATTATTGATCAATATGGTGCAGACACCGCACGTTTATTTATGATGTATGCAGCACCCCCCGAACAGTCATTAGAATGGTCTGACAGCGGCGTTGAAGGGCAGTATAAATTTTTAAAACGTTTATGGAAAACGGTCACTGCACATATAGACTCTTTACGCAGTGAAGGGGATGCTAATGTTGTACTTGATGCCGCTGCACTGGATAAAGACGGCAAGAAACTGCGTCATAAACTGCATCAGACTATTTCCTCAGTCAACGATGATATCGGTCGTCGCCATACCTTCAATACAGCTATTGCCAAAGTGCGTGAGTTATTGAATATGATGGAAAAAATGTCACATTCATTACAACAGTCTGAACAGGGAAGAGCTTTAAGACATAATGTTCTGGAAAGTGTATTATTGATGTTATCTCCTATTGTGCCTCATATTACCCATCAACTCTGGTTGGATATGGGCAATGATACTGCCATTGTGAATGAATTATGGCCGCAAGTGGATGCATCAGCTCTGCTGGAAGATACTATTCAATACGTGCTGCAGGTTAATGGTAAACTGCGTGATAAAATTGAAGTTGCTGCCGATGCGGATAAACAGAGTATTGAAAAACTGGCTCTGGAAGCAGAAGGTGTGATGAGAAATATTAGTGGAAAAAGCGTTAGAAAAGTAATTGTTGTACCGAACAAATTAGTTAATATTGTTGCTAATTAAACGAACTGGGATAATAGCTTCTGATTTAAAGGATAAAAAATGCTGCACATAAAAATTTTTGGATTTCAAACCATTAGCCTGTTAATTATGCTCTTTGTCGCCGGCTGCGGCTTTCATTTGCGCGGTGCTATTGAATTGCCCGCATTGTATGAACGTGTTTATCTGGTGGATAAAGGCTATGCTGATATCAGCAGACCTCTGATACAGGCCTTTGAGAGTGTTGGTGTCACCATGGTGTCTTCACCTGCAGCAGCCTCTTCAGTGATTACTTTATTATCACGGGGTGCTCAGCGTAGAGCTTTGAATGTTGCGGGCAGAGAAATCAGAGAATTTGAACTGCAGCTGGATATTTCTTTTGTGGTTCAGGACGCTCAGGGTGAGCAATTGTCTGAGGCACAAACGGTGAGTGTAATACGTAATTTTAAAAATGATATTAATAATACTCTGGGTGTAGGTAATGAAGAAGATGTCATTCGCCAGGAGATGAATCAGACTGCTATTATGCAGATATTACGTCGTTTGAAGGCCATTGCCCCATAATGCAAATCAGACCCGAGCAACTGAGGAATGATTTAAAAAAGAAACAATATCCAATCTATATGGTTTGCGGTGATGAACCGCTGCAGCATCGTGAAGCGGTTGATATGCTGCGTAAGGCTGCAAAATATTATGGTTATGATGAACGGGAAGTTTATATTGCTGACAGCAAATTTGACTGGAATATTCTGCTTAATGCGGCTAATGAATTATCCTTGTTTGCCTCAAAACGCTTAATAGAAATTCATTTACCCTCAGGAAAACCATCTGATCGAGGAGCAGCCTTAATTCATTATAGTGAAAATCTGCCGCAGGATATTATTTTATTAATAGTGGCGGGTAAAATAGAAGCGGCTACCCGAAAAAGTAAATGGTATAAAGCGATTGATAAGGCGGCTCGTATTATTCCAATCTGGCCTATTGAAGGACCTCAGCTCAATCAATGGTTAAGCAGGCGTTTACAGACAAAAGGCTTAAACCTGCAGGCTGACTCGATACAGTTGTTTAGTGACAGAATAGAAGGCAATTTACTGGCTGCTGATCAGGAAATCGAAAAGCTGAGTTTATTATTTCCTGCCGCTGATCAGATGATATCACTGGATCATGAACAGGTGTCAAATGCTGTGTTTGATAGTGCCCGTTATAATTTATTTGATTTATTTGACTGTGCTCTATCAGGTGATTTAAAACGTGCATCACGAATGCTTTATGGTTTGCAGCGGGAAGGATTGTCTGTCATTCTTATTATGTCTCTGATTGCCAAAGAAGTACGTATGCTGGCTAGAATGTCTGCAATTATGCAGCAAAATCAAAATATTCAGGCAGCAATGAAAGGTTTTTATATTTACCCCACGCGTAAAAATTTGCTTACTCAGGCTATACGTAATAGTCAGGCAGAACACTGGCAGAATTTATTAAAACAACTTTTGCAGGCAGATAAAATAGCCAAAGGTGCTGAACAGGGCAATCCCTGGGATATGATGCAGTTAATTCTGGCAGATATAGCTGATAAACAGTATCTGAAAAGTGAGTTATAGTTTTTTATCCTGCGTTATAATGGAGGTATAAAAGATTATTGCCTATCCTTTGGATAGGCATATTTTTACAAGACAGGGAGTTGCAACCGTTAACAATAAATTCTGCTATATCGATCCAATTTTCTTCTCTTAATGCAGCGCTATGAGCCCCCCTAACATACTCAATTTCATTTGGCTTTTCTATATCAACAAAGCCATCATGCCCAGCACTGCCTAAATCCTGGAGCTTTAAAATTTCTAATGCTTTGGGAAATAAAGCAACTACCCAATCACTCGTAGCTACATAATTCATAATTCGTTCAACTTGTTTTTTTTCAATAAATTTATTCCAAGCATAAGTAGTCGGAACGACACTACCTGCAAACACCACATTTTTAAATATACAACCAGGGTGTTTTTTCAAAGCTTTAGCAAGCAAATAAGTCCCATTACTATGTCCCACAAAAGAAAAATCTGCATTGGGATACATCGCTTTATTTTCTGTGTATTGATCCATA
>DAOVUE010000044.1 GCA_030632745.1 Pseudomonadota bacterium
AGTCGTTCACGTAAAAAAGTAAAACGTACCGTTGTTGATGGGATTGCACATATCCATGCATCATTCAACAATACTATTATCACTATAACCGACCGTCAGGGTAATGTTCTATCCTGGGCAACCTCAGGTGGTTCAGGTTTTCGTGGCTCAAGAAAAAGTACTCCCTTTGCTGCACAGGTTGCTGCAGAAAGAGCAGGAAAAATTACTCTTGATATGGGTATGAAAAATCTTGATGTGAATGTTAAGGGGCCTGGACCTGGACGTGAATCTGCGGTTCGTGCATTCAATGCACTGGGTTATAAAATTAATAGTATTACAGATGTGACACCAATACCACACAATGGTTGCCGTCCATCTAAGAAACGTCGTGTATAACGGACAGGAAGGAAAAAGATAATGGCTAGATATATCGGACCAACTTGTAAATTAGCACGTCGTGAAAAGACGGACTTAGGTCTTAAAAGTGGAATACGTGCATTAGATACAAAATGTAATATGGAACAGCCTCCCGGCGTTCATGGTGCTGGTCGTGCCCGTTTAAGTGATTTCGGATTACAGTTACGCGAAAAACAAAAAGTTAGAAGAATGTATGGCGTACTGGAAAAGCAATTCAGAAACTACTACAAAAAAGCATCGGGTCAGAAAGGTGCTACAGGTGAAAATCTTTTAAAACTCTTAGAGCAGCGCCTGGATAATGTTGTTTATCGTATGGGTTTTGGTTGTACACGAGCTGAAGCTCGTCAATTAGTCGGCCATAAGGCGGTTCTTGTCAATGGAGCTACAGTAAATATTGCTTCTTATACCTGCAAAGCCGGAGATGTTATTTCTCTTCGTGAAAAAGCTAAAAAGCAGCAGCGCATAAAAGATGCTCTTGAACTACGTAAACAACGTGAAGTTGATGAGTGGATTTTAGTTGATGAAAAAGCTATGGAAGGCACCTTCAAATCTATACCAGAACGTAGTGACCTGCCAAGCGAAATTCAAGAAAATCTAATTGTGGAATTATATTCCAAGTAATTATATTAAAAGCTCTTTCGGCAACATCTATGTTGCCGGCTGGCTTTTTAGTATCATCTTTTACACTGTTGTGAGGACACTTCATGCAGGACTCTGTATCTCAGTTTCTAAGACCAAAGCTCGTTGACGTTCAGCAATATTCTGAAAATCATGCCAAAGTTGTATTAGAACCCCTTGAAAGAGGTTTTGGACACACTCTTGGTAATTCACTACGTCGTATTTTACTGTCTTCTATGACAGGAGCTTGTATTTATGAAGTTCAAATAGACGGAGTTTTACACGAATACTCAAGTATTGACGGTGTTCAGGAAGACGTTATTGAAATTCTTCTTAACCTTAAGGGTGTCGCTCTGATCTTAAATGGTCGAGACGAAGTTGAATTGACCTTAAATAAAAAAGGGCCTGGAATCGTCACCGCAGGCGATATTGCTCTTGATCATGATGTTGAAGTCGTTAATCCTGATCATCTTATTTGTACCCTGTCTGATGAAGCAGAAGTTTCTATGACGTTGCAGATTAATAAAGGCATTGGCTATCAGCCTTCTAATACACGTACACGTCCTGAAGACTCGGAGTCTGTTATTGGTCGTCTGCAATTAGATGCCAGTTATAGTCCGGTGCTCAAAGTTTCCTATTCTGTTGAGAATGCCCGCCTGGAGCAGAGAACTAATCTTGACCGATTAATTATTGATCTGGAAACCAATGGTACTGTTGATGCTGAAGCTGCTATCAAACATGCTGCAACTATATTAACGGATCAATTATCATCATTTGTTAATCTGAATGTTCGGGCAGCTGAAGAGCCGGAAGAGAAAGAACCGGAAATAGATCCGATTTTACTGCGTCCGATTGATGATCTTGAGTTGACTGTACGTTCAGCTAATTGTCTGAAAGCAGAACAAATCTACTTTATTGGTGATTTAATTCAACGCACTGAAGTGGAGCTGCTTAAGACTCCCAACCTGGGCAAGAAATCTCTGACTGAAATAAAAGATGTACTAGCCTCTAAAGGGCTGAGCCTAGGTATCAAACTTGAAAACTGGCCGCCCTCTATCTTAAAAGATAGTACTAAGGCTTAATCCATGCCCAGGGGTCGGAGTCAAATGTGTTAAGTACTGAGTTTAATAAACTATAGTATTAATTACATTTGACTCCGACCCCGTTATCGAAACAATAAAATCTACAAAAGTAGTGTCTGTAGTTACTTTGATTCAGTGAACATTTTTTCACTGGGTGCTGCAGATTAAAAAACAGGATTTAATTATGCGTCATCGTCACAGTGGACGTCAACTGGGCCGTAATAGCTCACATCGTCAAGCTATGTTTAAAAATATGGCTGTTTCCTTACTGCGTCACGAAATTATTAAGACAACTCTGCCTAAGGCAAAAGAATTACGTCGTATTGTTGAGCCAATGATCACTCGTGGAAAAGAGGATACTGTCGCCAACCGTCGTATTATTTTTGCACGTACTCGTGATAATGAAGTCACAGCAAAATTATTTACAGAAATAGGTCCAAGATATCAGGATCGTCCGGGAGGCTATACCCGTATTTTAAAATGCGGTTTTCGTACCGGAGATAAGGCCCCTATGGCCTATGTTGAACTTATTGATCGTCCCATTATCGAACAAGAAGATGATGATGAAGACGAAGATGATACTGAAGAATAGATTCTGCTGAATCTATAAATTCACATCGCATAAAAAAACCGGGTTTACCCGGTTTTTTTATGCTCATCAGTCTGTCATTTCACCTGTAAGTAAGGTTTTAAATACTGCCCTGTATAAGATTTTTTATTTTCCAGTAATTTTTCAGGGGTAGTAGAGTCAATAATACGCCCGCCTTTATTACCCCCTTCAGGTCCTATATCAATGATCCAGTCAGCCGTTTTTATGACATCAAGATTATGCTCAATAATAACCACTGTATTGCCATGATCTCTAAGTTTGAATAAAACATGCAAAAGTTGTTTTATATCATAAAAGTGAAGTCCTGTGGTGGGTTCATCAAGAATATAAAGTGTTTTGCCGGTATCACGCTTAGATAATTCCTTAGACAATTTGATGCGTTGTGCTTCTCCGCCGGAAAGAGTGGTGGCACTTTGTCCCAGCTTTATATAGCTTAAGCCCACATCCAGTAAGGTTTGTAACTTACGTTTTAGTGCCGGTATGGCACTAAAAAAATCATACGCATCTTCTATGGTCATATCTAATATCTGATATATATTTTTTCCCTTATATCTTATTTCCAGTGTCTCACGGTTATAGCGTTTGCCATTGCACACATCACAGGGCACATAAATATCAGGAAGAAAATGCATTTCAACTTTAATGACACCATCACCCTGACAGGATTCACAACGGCCTCCTTTTACATTAAAACTAAAGCGTCCCGCGCTATAACCTCTTGAACGTGCCTCGTTGGTGGCACAAAAAAGGTCTCGAATTGAAGTAAAAAGCCCGGTGTAGGTGGCAGGATTAGAACGCGGGGTACGTCCTATCGGTTTCTGGTCAATATCAATGACTTTATCCAGATGCTCTAATCCCTCAATGGATTGAAAAGGGGCGGGAGTAGTGTTAGCGCGATTGAGTACCGCTGCGGAATATTGATACAGGGTATCATTTATCAATGTTGACTTACCTGAACCCGAAACGCCTGTCACTAAAGTCAGTAAACCAATAGGAATGCTTACATTAACATGGTGTAAATTATTACCCGATGCACCCTTTATTTTTAATACTTTTTGTGTATTAATAGGGGTTCGTTTGGCGGGTACTGCTATACCGTCTTTACCATTCAAAAATTGCCCGGTTATTGAATTTTTATTGTTTAAAATTGATTTTAGATTGCCCTGTGCGACAATATTTCCACCATGTACTCCGGCACCGGGCCCTATATCAACAATATAATCAGCCTCCCGAATAGCATCTTCATCATGTTCAACAACAATGACCGTATTACCCAGATCACGTAAATAGATCAAGGTGTTTAATAAACGTTGATTGTCTCTTTGATGTAAACCAATGGACGGCTCATCTAAAATATACATGACTCCAACCAGCCCGGCGCCAATCTGACTGGCAAGACGGATGCGTTGAGCTTCACCTCCGGATAGTGTTTCAGCACTGCGATCAAGTGATAAATATTCCAAACCGACATTGACCAGGAAATCTAATCTCTGAATAATCTCAGTGACAATTTTGCCGGCTATTTCACCGCGTTTACCTGTAAGCTTTAAAGTTTGAAAAAAAGTTTGTGTTTCCCCGATTGAAAGTGCCGTTATTTCAGGCAGCGATCTTCCCTTGATAAAAACATGTCGGGCGGACAGATTGAGCCGACTGCCATGGCAGTCTGGGCACAATTGAATGGTCTGGTATTTATTCAGTTCCTCCCGTACCGCATTTGAATCCGTTTCATGGTAACGGCGTTTCATATTAGGAATAATGCCCTCAAAAGGTGCATTTCGAATGGTCTTACGCCCTTTGTCGTTGACATAAACAAAACGCATGACTTCACCATTATTGCCATATAGAATTAATTTTGTTATTTTTTTAGATAGTTCCTGATAGGGTGTTTCTATATCAAAATTATAACGCTCTGCCAGAGAACTGAGCATTTGAAAATAGTAGGGGTTACGACGATCCCAGCCTCGAACAGCACCCGCAGCCAATGCCAGTTCAGGTGCAAGAACAATTTTATGCTCATCAAAAACCTGCTTAACACCCAGACCGTCGCACGTAGGACAGGCACCCGACGGGTTATTAAATGAAAATAATCGTGGCTCCAGCTCCGTCAGGCTATAACCGCATTCGGGACAGGCAAACTTTGCTGAAAAAGTAAGCTCATCATGCTGAGGCTGATCCATATAAGAGATGCGGGCAATACCATCAGAAAGTTCTAAAGCGGTCTCAAATGAATCTGCCAGACGCTGTTTAAGATCATCTCTGACTTTGAACCGGTCGATGACCACTTCTATAGTGTGTTTTTTGTGCAGTTCTAATTCAGGTGTATCATCCAGTTCGTATAATTCACCGTCAATACGAACGCGGATGTACCCCTGAGACTTAAGTTCAGCAAATAAAACAGCGTGCTCACCCTTACGTGCTTGTACTACCGGTGCAAGCAGTATCAGTTTTGTACCTTCAGGCAAGGATAAGGTCCGGTCCACCATCTGACTGACTGTTTGTGCATCCAGACGGGTATGATGTTCAGGACAACGGGGATTGCCGGCACGGGCAAATAATAGTCGTAAATAATCATAGATTTCAGTCACTGTTCCCACTGTTGAACGAGGATTGTGTGACGTTGATTTTTGTTCTATGGAAATAGCAGGAGACAGTCCTTCTATATGGTCAATATCCGGCTTTTCCATTATAGAGAGAAACTGTCTTGCATAGCTGGATAAAGACTCTACATAACGTCGCTGTCCCTCGGCATAAATGGTATCAAAGGCTAAAGAAGACTTACCGGAACCGGATAAGCCGGTGATCACAATCAGTTTATCCCGGGGAAGCTCAAGATCAATGTTTTTCAAATTGTGGGTACGTGCACCCTGTATTTTTATAGTGTTCATAAAATCATTAAATATTTTGTAAAGTTTATTGTGAAGCTTGAAAGCACTTATTTAAACTAAAAGTGAAAGTAGAGTCAAAAACTGATAATATACTGCCTTTCGCATTGAAATTATATTAAAAGTACAGACCTCCCCCTGCATTTTACATGAAAGAAAACAATTTAGATAAAATGAATTCGCTGGAAAAACGCGCCGCTTCATCATTAGCCAGCATCTATGCCCTGCGTATGCTGGGACTGTTTATGATATTTCCAGTCTTCTCACTCTACGGTCAGCAATTAGAACATAATACCCCGTTTTTAATCGGTTTTGCTATTGGCGCTTATGGTCTGACACAGGCTATTTTTCAAATTCCTTTCGGTATGCTGTCGGACAAAGTCGGACGTAAGCCGGTTATTATTGCCGGCATGCTGATTTTTGCTTTAGGCAGCGTAGTGGCTGCTCAGGCAGACTCGATTTATGGTGTTATTATCGGCCGCATTATTCAGGGCAGTGGTGCTGTTGCCGCGGCGGTTATGGCCCTGGCTGCCGATCTGACACGTGAAGAACAGCGTTTAAAAATTATGGCAAGCATAGGCATGAGTATTGGTTTTGCCTTTGCTATTGCTATGGTCCTGGGTTCTATTTTAAATGATATAATCGGTGTTAGTGGTATCTTCTGGTTAACAGCAGCTTTTGCCTTATTAGGCGTTGTAGTCACTCTTTTCTGGGTTCCTGATGCACCACAAAGTTTTCACCGTGAAACGGAACCGGTACCAGCGCAATTTAAAAGTATTTTAAGTGATCATCAGTTATTGCGCCTGGATGCCGGCATTCTTATTTTACATATGGTATTAACGGCTACTTTTATCGTTATTCCCATGGCTCTGACCAATGAACAATATGCTGCTTTACCCTCTGCACAACACTGGAAAATATATCTTCCTGTGATGTTATTATCCATGGCTCTGATGGTTCCCTTTATTATTATTGCTGAAAGCAAGCGACGTATGAAAGAAGTCTTTGTTGGGGCTATTGCGGTAGTTGCTTTGTCGGAACTGGGCTTCTGGGCTTTTAATGATTCTTTATATGCGCTGGTCTTTTTTTTACTGGTCTTCTTTGCCGCGTTTAATATTCTAGAGGCATCTCTGCCGTCATTAGTTGCAAAAATATCACCTGCCGAGGCCAAAGGCACTGCTATGGGCGTTTATAGTACCAGTCAGTTTTTCGGAGCATTTTTAGGCGGTATTATTGGTGGAAAGTTGTTAGGATTGTATGGTATAAACGGGGTATTTCTATTTTCTATGTCGGCCATGCTGCTCTGGCTGTTAATTGCATTGACGATGAAAAGTCCTCGTTATCTGAGTTCTTTTGTGGTGAAATTAACAAATGTACAAACAGATGATATTGTAAGGGTGACCGCTGGATTAACAGCAATATGCGGCGTAGCCGAAGCGGTGGTGATTCCTGAAGACGGAGCCGCCTATTTAAAAGTAGAGCTGCATGCATTAGATAAAGTAAGTTTAAAAGAATTTTCAAATAAGTATTCAGAAGGGGATAAGTAATGGGCAGTGTCAATAAGGTAATTTTAGTTGGGCGATTGGGGAAAGATCCTGAAGTAAGATACACTCCGGATAATAGAGCAATTGCCAATATCACACTGGCAACATCAGAATCATGGAAAGATAAAAATACGGGGCAGCGTCAGGAAAAGACCGAGTGGCATCGTGTGGTGTTTTTTGGTGGTGTTGCAGGAGTGGTTGGTGAATACCTCAAAAAAGGTTCACAGGTTTATCTTGAAGGAAAATTGCAAACTAGAAAATGGCAGGATCAGAGTGGCCAGGATCGCTGGACTACAGAGGTTGTAGTTGATAGCTTTAATGGCGTTATGCAAATGCTGGATAGCCGCAGCGGCGGTGATACTGCCTTTAATCAGGACTCTGGCAATCAGTATAATCAAAATGCTGTGCCGCAACAGCAGCAACAGGCTCCACAACAAAATTCCCAGCAAAATCAGTCTCAAGCCCAACCAGCAGCACCTCAGCAGCAAGCTGCCGCAGAAAGCCAACCTTTTTCCGATGAATTTGATGACGATATTCCGTTTTAGGTTGATAGATCTATAAAACGTAAAGACAATAAAAATTTATAATCTTAAAGCCACGCTAGACGTGGCTTTTTTATGGAATAGTTGAAAAAAAATGTAGAATAATTGTTGAAATTTTACTACTTGATTATATATAATCCAAACACTATACTTATCATCAGGTGATAAAAAAGGAATTTGCTTTGCATGATAATGCCCATTTACCCCCAAACCGAAAAAAGGGTACAAAGGGCGAATTATTGAATTTGATCATATCCATGCTCATCCTTTGGATAAAGGAACTGCATATGAATTCAAGGATGCAGAACAATTATTGAAAGATTTTTTTGAACAGATAAATGAAATAATGAAAGATTTATAGACAGGTGATCATATGACCGTGTTAAAAATAGGTGTCATGCCTAGAGATAAATTTCAACAAAGGATTTTAAATATTGCTTCCGGAAAATATATTCCCAAGCAGGGTGAACCCAAAATATGGTTTCATTCTATGAAATCAATCGGTGAATTACTTAGCGATAAGAATCTTCGATTATTAAAGATGATTAACGAAGAAGAACCAGAGAGTGTGAAAATACTGTCTGAACTTTCTGGTCGCCAAGTC
>DAOVUE010000293.1 GCA_030632745.1 Pseudomonadota bacterium
ACTTTATCAATTAGATGAATCTGTACTGGATATTCAAAGTGTGATGGACTCTATTCGAGTGCAGTACTCAAATAGTATTTTTCAGGCACAGATTGAAAAAATAACTGATGTATCAGACAATGGTGATGAAAAAGGTAATGAAAAAGCTGATGAAAAATCGACTAATTGTTATCAGCTGCACTCATCGCAGAAACTCAATATTCAGGCTCAATGTGTTATCTTAACGGCGGGTGCCGGTAATGAAAAATTACTGGCCAGTCTGAATGTCAATCCTGCAAAGACGCCTGAAATGCAGCGGCGTCCCCTGCTGATGCCTATGCTTAAAGCCAGGAAATCTATTTTACCCCGAATGTATGCTCATTGTCTTGGAGCCAGTGCCCTGCCAAAAATGACCATTACGGCCCATACTTTAATTGTAGATGATGATGTAGGTCAAATAGTCTGGTATCTGGGGGGAGAAATTGCAGAAAAAGGAGTGGGCCGCAGCATAGAAGAACAGGTGCTCTGTGCTAAGAATGAACTAAAACAGCTGATGCCCTGGATGGACTTTTCTCAATGTCAGTGGTCAGCCCTGGCAATTGATCGGGCTGAGCCTAAAATGCCTGATGGCAGTCGCCCTGTGGAGCCTGCAGTCTTCAGACAACAGAGTGTAATCACAGCATGGCCGGTCAAGCTAGCCATGGCTCCTATAATGGTGGATAAAGTTCTGCATGAATTAGAGGGCTTAAAGATCAAAAAGAATCCTCTGCCTGCACTGTTGCAGAATAAAAAATCAGCACCTATTAGGTTGGCAAAAACAAGCCCGCTTCCCTGGGAAAAAGTAGAACATTGGTTATGATCCTAAATAACTCAGTTGGAGCGTAGCGTGAATGACTAAGATGCAGTGGCTTAGGCATTCAAAGTAGATTTAACTGAGTTATTTAGGATAATGCAGCTTATGATGAAAAAAAGAGAATTAGGACAAACGGGTATTCAGGTCAGTCCTCTGGGACTGGGGACGGTTAAGTTTGGTCGTGATCAACAGGTAAAATACCCCTGGTCATTTAAAATACCGGATGATAAGGCCGTATTGGAACTGCTTTCTCTGAGCTGTGAGCTGGGGATTAATTTACTGGATACTGCACCTGCCTATGGTAATAGTGAAGAACGCCTGGGACAGTTGCTGACTAATCGACAGCAGTGGGTTATTGTTTCCAAAGTGGGAGAAGCCTTTGAGAATGGGCAGTCTCATTTTGATTTTAGTGCTCAAACCACCCGAAAAACCATTGAGACCAGTCTGACAAAATTAAATACGGATTATCTTGATGTGGTATTAGTGCACTCAGATGGAAATGATCAACGGGTCATAGAGCAGGAGGATGTGCTTGAAACCCTGCAGAAACTGAAGCAGGAAGGCCTGATTAGAGCCATTGGCCTGTCAACAAAAACAACTGCAGGCGGGCTCTGGGCGGTAGAAAATACCGATGTTGTTATGGCAACTCGCAATAGCAGTGATCATACCGATGATACTGTACTGGATCGTGCCCTTGAACTTAATAAAGGTGTTATTATAAAAAAAGGCCTGCAGAGCGGGCATGCTGACAGCAGAGCAGGGGGCGGCGGCATTGCAGAGGCCTTAAGCTATGTTTTTTCACATCCGGCAGTGAGCTGTTTAATTGCCGGTACCATCAATCCCGAACATCTTGTACAGAACGCTCAAACGGTTGAGCAGTTGATTAATCAAAGGGGTCAGAGTAAATGATTTTTTACAAAAAATCATTTACTCTGACCCCTTTGATCTCTCTGACCCCATTGATCCAGCGTTTACTCTATAGTTTATTATATTATTGTCTGACCCCCTTGCTTTTTTTGCGTTTGCTGCTCAAACATCAAAAAAGTAATGCTTACAAAGGAGAAAGACAGCCTCTGCGTTTACTTGAGCGTTTGGGAGTGTTCACTAAGCCCACGTTTAATTTGCCTGCAGATGAATCACCACGCTCACCGGTTGTGATTCATACTGTTTCAGTGGGAGAATTTCTGGCCACTGTACCACTGATCAGACAATTGCTGCAGGAGTTTCCACACTATCCTCTTGTCATTACCTGTACAACCACAACAGGCTCTGCCCGGATCATTAAAACCTTTGCTCAGCAAATTAAACAGGGCAAAGTCTTTCATGTCTATTTACCCTATGATCTGCCGGGTTCAATGAGCCGTTTTTTAAAAAAACTACAGCCCTGCCTGGTACTGATAATGGAAACAGAAATATGGCCCAATTTATTACATATTACTCACCAAAGGCATATACCGGTCTGGTTATTAAATGCCCGCATGTCAGCCCGTTCTGCAAAAGGCTATGCTCGATTTAGTACTGTGACAAAATCAAGCCTGCAGAAATTGACTGGAATTGCAGTACAGGATAGCCTGGATGCAGGGCGTTTAATCAAGCTGGGTGCAGATGAGAAAACACTGCATATTACCGGCAGTATTAAGTTTGATATCCGCATTTCCAATGCAGAAATTGAAGCCGGGGCGGCATTGCGCAGGCAATTGAACTGGCAGAAAAATAAAGTATTAATTGCTGCCAGCACTCATCAGGGCGAAGATGAAATTATTCTGGATGTATTTCAAAAACTTAAATCACAACACCCCGATTTAGTCATGCTTGTGGTGCCAAGACATCCGGAACGTTTTCAATCGGTGTATCAATTGTGTTCAGCTTACCCTAAAGTTAAGCAGCAATATAAGCATCAATATAAAGTTATGAAACGTTCTCAATTAAATAAGGAACAGCAACAGGATGTTGATATCCTGGTAGGTGATAGTATGGGTGAAATGATGACTTATTTTGCCTGTTCTGATGTGGTCTTTATGGGAGGCACTATGGTTGCTACCGGAGGACATAATATTATTGAACCGGCTGCTTTAGGATTACCCATTGTCTACGGGCCGCATATTTTTAACTTTTATGCTATTAATGAATTATTTCAACAATACCAGGCATCACAACAGGTGTTAGATAGTAATGAATTAACAAAAATATTGCATACATTGATTAGCGATGAAAAAACTGCCCGGGAAATGGGTGCCAGAGCCCAGCAGCTGATTGCACAAAATTCAGGTGCATTAAATAAAATGATTCAGCTGTTCAGTTCCTGTTTAAATCAAAATCAGAGTAATCAAAGGGGTCAGAGTAAATGATTTGTAAAAAAAATCATTTACTCTGACCCCTTTGATTTTGATTTTCAAGCTGACTAAATTTGTATCCCTCTGCGTACGGCAATCTCCATACCCATTTTTTTAAACTCTGCAGCGCTGATATGCGCTTTTGCAAAGGGAAATATGATG
This sequence comes from Pseudomonadota bacterium, assembly GCA_030632745.1. Lineage (GTDB taxonomy): Bacteria > Pseudomonadota > Gammaproteobacteria > GRL18 > GRL18 > GRL18. The sequence goes on from DAOVUE010000293.1 coordinate 3,328, forward strand.
CTGTTTTCTATTTCTGCATGTTCACGCATGCTTTTTTCAAATTCAATAGAAAGTGTTTCCAGTTGTTTAAAATCTTTGCTTTTATTGTTTAATAAATGATTAATCTTTTCCCACAGGGCATCGGATTCAACATGTTCTTTAATCATACGATTAATAAGCTGAATTAAGTCCCTGCTTTGTTGATCTTCTGACTCAGTATTAAGCGCTATAATGGC
>DAOVUE010000269.1 GCA_030632745.1 Pseudomonadota bacterium
AATTCGGAAATATCTAAATCAAAATGAATTTTTAAAGTTTGAGATTGATGCAGGTGATTTAGAATGGAATGATTATGATCTTTGCTTTCCAATAGCAGATCTCTATGAAAACAATATTAAGCATTGAATTCTATTTCTCCAAAGCACGTATTGCCAGACGTCATTGCCGAACGTTTGTCTGAATGGTTTTGACCAGTCCGGCACAATCGAGACCGTATTTATGATGTAATTCTTGCTGCGTGGCATGTTCAGGGAAAACATCCGGTAAGCCTAAATTAATGCAGCGGCAAATAGGCTTATTCTGACTTATCAAAACTTCATTGACCGCACTGCCGGCACCACCCATGATCACATTATCTTCAAGAGTGAGTATGAGATCAGTGTTTTTGCTCTCCTGAATAATTAAATCAGTATCCAGGGGCTTGATAAAGCGCATATTAATGACTTTGATATGATAGCTTTGTGTTAGTTCTGCAGCTGCAAGCAATGCTTCATTTAACAGACTGCCAAAACTAAAAATAGTGATATTTTTCCCTGTTGCTGCCAGATGATTATCAAATACGATCTCAGCCTTGCCGGTTTCTATATTTAACGGCACTTGTTTATTAATGGCTTTTCCCGGACCGTTGCCCCTCGGGTAGCGTACAGCAGCAGGACTGTTTAAAGAAAAGCCAAAATCCAGCATATGGTAACATTCATTTTCATCTGCAGGAGCCATAATGGTCATATTGGGAATGCAGCGCATAAAACTCAAATCAAAACTGCCGGTATGAGTTGCACCATCAGCACCCACAATACCGCCTCGGTCTATGGCAAATAAAACCGGTAAATTCTGCAGCGCCACATCATGAATCAGTTGATCATAGGCTCGTTGTAAAAAGGTGGAATAAATGGCAACAACGGGTTTCAAGCCTTCACAGGCCATTCCTGCAGCCAGTGTCACACTATGCTGCTCAGCAATACCAACATCATAATAGCGCTGTTCAAATTGTTCTGAAAACTCAACCAGGCCGGAACCTTCACGCATAGCAGGAGTAATTGCAATTAATTGCGTATGGTTCTTTGCGGCATCAACAATCCACTGACTAAAAACCTGAGTATAGCTGAGAGCCTTTGGCGCTGGTGCAGTATGAGTGTGTTTTTGATCATTATTTTGACTATAAAATCCTGCTTGTACCGCATGATATTTGGTAGGATCTTGTTCCGCTGCAGTATAACCCTTGCCTTTCTGGGTCACGATGTGCAAAAACTGTGGTCCGGATAATTCTTTAATATTGTTCAACGTCGTTAACAGGGCAGGAATATTGTGTCCGTCAATGGGACCGATATAATTAAATCCAAGCTCTTCAAATAAGGTGCCGGGAACGACCATGCCTTTCATGTGTTCTTCTGCACGACGAGCCAGTTCCCAGACTGAAGGCATAGAACCAAGTACTTTTTTTGAGTTAGATTTAACTGTAGTATAAAACTTTCCGGATAATACTTTGGCAAAATAATTAGACAGGCCGCCTACATTGGGTGAAATAGACATATCATTGTCATTAAGTATGACTAATAAATTGGCATCCAGGTCACCAGCATGATTTAAAGCTTCAAAAGCTATTCCAGCAGTCATAGCGCCATCGCCGATAACAGCAATAGATTTGCGTGGCAGGCCCGCTTCTTTGGCGGCTATAGCCATGCCCAGAGCTGCGCTGATAGAGGTGCTTGAATGACCGACACCGAATGTATCATAAGGACTTTCAGAACGTTTAGGAAAACCGGACAGACCGTCTTTGAGACGAATCGTATCCATCTGCCGGGCACGGCCGGTTAAGATTTTATGCGGATACGCCTGATGACCGACATCCCAGATGATTTTATCATCCGGTGTGTTAAATACTTGATGTAATGCAATAGAAAGTTCAACAGTACCGAAGCCGGAAGAAAAATGTCCTCCTGTTTTATTGAGAGTTTCCAGTAAAAAAGATCTTAGTTCTGCTGCCAGTAAAATCAGCTGATCAGTATCCAGATCCTTCAGATTATCAGGAGACTCAATAGTCGCCAAAAGAGGATAATGCAAAAGTTCTGTCATAAGATAATCTGACTGTTTAATTTAGATAGTTTAAGAAGAGGGTTAAAAAAACACAGAGATTATACCCTATTTTTAGTGCTGACGTGTAATTATATATTCGGATAGCCAGCGCAGTGGATCGGCATTCTGATCAAAGTCCTCAAGGCTGGCTAATGCTTTATGGTGGCATTCTAATGCCATTTTTCTTGCACCATCAAGGCCCAAAAGTGCTGGATAGGTCACTTTATTGAGTTCGATATCAGCACCCTGTTGTTTACCCAGTGTCTGAGTATCAGACTCAATATCCAGAATATCATCTTTGATTTGAAATGACAGGCCGATATTTCCGGCGTAGTTATCTAATGCATTAAGTTTTTCCTGTTCAATATCAATAACGCTTAGAGCACCTAATTGGACGCTGGCCCGTATAAGAGCTCCTGTTTTATGCTCATGCATAACTTTTAACTCCTCCAGAGACATGTTCTGAGCACCTGTAGCGGCTAAATCAATTGCCTGACCACCCGCCATGCCTGCTGCTCCACTGGCATGAGATAATGCTCTGATCATCAGCAATTTTTGTGCATCGCTCAGATAATTATCGCTAGAGTTATTCCGGGCCGGGCTTTCGCAAGCAAGAGCTTCGCAGGCAAGAGTTTCAAAAGCCAGAGTCTGCAGAGCATCTCCTGCTAATAATGCAGTTGCCTCGGAAAATTGCTTATGGCAAGTGGCTTTTCCGCGACGCAAGTCATCATCATCCATGGCGGGCATATCATCATGAATCAGTGAATAACAATGGATTAATTCAACCGCACAGGCAGGTGAGTCCAGGTGTTCAGCCGGTGTATTGAGAGCCTTTCCCGTTAAATAAACCAATAGCGGGCGAACTCTTTTACCACCATTAAAAATGCTGTAATGCATTGCCTGATGTAATTCACTTGCAATATTGGAAGTATTAGATATTATCTGTTCTAATGCCTGGTCAACTCGCTGCTGATAATCCTGTATTAGATTCTTTAATATAAATGATGTTTTATTCATAGGCTCTTCTCTAACATGGGCAGCCTTGAGTGAATAAAAAGCGACCACTGTCTTATTTGGTGATGTTTGATGCTGCCAAATTAAGACAGCGGGAAAATTTCAAGTTTGGCTAAAGGCTTCTATGGATGACCGGCCATTTTTTTCCAGTAAAATCTGTACTTTTTGTTGTGCACTATTGAGGGCATCCTGACATGCACGGGTTAAATGAATACCACGTTCAAAGTCATCCAGCGACTGCTCTAAACTGAGTTGACCATTTTCAAGTGTCTCAACAATTTTTTCTAATTCACTAAATGATGCTTCAAAATTAAAATGTTCATCAGCTGTTTTTTTTATGGATTGTGTTGGCTTTTTTGTGTCCGAGTTTGTGTTCGCTTTGGATATTATTGATTCTTTTTTTGTCATGGCGCTTTATTTACCCTATTTTGAGGTGTATTCGAGTATAATTGTAATATTGCACCAGCAGATGGTAAAGATAATTTAATTATTTTTAAAAGGTACAGATCAAATTGAGCAAATTTTCTTTACACTTTTTATTACAGTCCCCGTATCGGAGGCCGGTAATTAATTTCTGGAGACGCCGTGAATACGTCCATGTAGGCTTGACTTTGGCATCCATGCCAAAGACACTCCTGAAATTAACTACCAGCCTCCGCT
>DAOVUE010000307.1 GCA_030632745.1 Pseudomonadota bacterium
AGAACAGAAATAAGAGGGGCACGGGGAGGCGGAGAACAACAACTTTCTCGTGATGATATTTGCTTTGAGTTTATGCTCAATGCCAGTCGCCTGGTGGGTGGTTTTAAATCTGATCTATTTGCACAGCAGACAGGTCTGGCCATCAATCATCTGGAAAAAGGACTGCAGAAAGCAGTTGAACTGGATTTAATCCGACGACAGCTGCATCATATTAAACCAACTGAACGGGGGCTTCAGTATCTCAATGAATTACAAGAAATCTTCTTATAAAGACTCTACTCCGGCTAAAGGCTTTAGTCCGGCTCAGCAAAAGAAATCTCATGGTGAAAAACACTTAACAGCTGAGCGTTACAATTATATTCATTATTGCTACTCTCGTGAATCCGTTCGTAATCTGGACTATCTGATGGTGGAGCAGGGCATTGTAGAAAATAGTTATCAATTAATGACCCGGGCAGCCCAGGCTCTATTAGATTTCATTAGTCGAAATTACTCAAAAATCGAACATATCAGCATTATGTGCGGTTCTGGAAATAATGCCGGTGATGGCTATGTACTGGCTCGTTTAGTAAGCCAGCAAGAAAGAGATCCGCACTTAAAAGTAGATCTCATTTCACTGATTGATCCCGAACACCTTTCCGGTGATGCACATCAGGCTTATCTGGACTGGATAGAATGTGGCGGGGCTATCCATTCCATAGCTGATTCACACTTACTCAATACGGATCTGATTGTTGATGCACTCATTGGCACAGGTTTAAACAGACTATTAGAAGATGAATGGTATGATGCGGTTGCGCAGATAAACCTTAGTCCCAAACCGGTTCTCAGCGTTGATATTCCTTCAGGTCTGGATGCTAATACTGGCGGAGCTTATGGAATTGCCGTTAATGCCACCGATACGATTACCTTTATCGGGCAGAAAATGGGGATGTATACCGCTGAGGCACGATATTATTGCGGTAATATTCATTTTGCATCTCTCAGCGTTCCTGAATCACTCTATCAATCAATCAAACCCAGCGCCATATTAATGGAGTGGGCTCATATTGCTGATAAACTACCCCATAGAAGCCCCGTTAGTCATAAAGGCGATCATGGTCATCTGCTGATTATTGGTGGTGATTACGGTATGGCCGGCGCCTGCCGTATTGCAGGAGAAGCAGCCTTGAGAACAGGGACAGGTCTGGTCAGTATTGCAACACGCAAAGAAAATGTGAATGCAATCACCAGTGCACGTCCTGAACTTATGGTGCATGGTGTAGAGACTGCTGGTGACCTGGATAAATTACTGCATAAGGCAACGGCAATTGCTATTGGTCCCGGTCTGGGCACTGAGCAATGGGGCATCGCATTATTAGACAAAGTGATTAAACATCTCAAGCAGCAGCCTGAAACAGATAAGCCGGACGATAAGGCGCGAAAAATAAACTGCATTATTGATGCTGATGCTCTTAACATTATGGCCAGACATAATATTGTCATCCAGGATCAGGATATTATATACACCCCTCATTTTGAAGAGGCTTGCCGTTTATTAAAATACCAGTCAAAGTGTCCTTCAGAAAATACCAATCGATTTTCTATGATTAAGAAATTAAAAGAAAAATATTATGGTATCTTTATTCTAAAAGGTGCCGGCACCCTCATTGATCTGGAGGATGATATTAATATTTGTCCCTATGGTAACGAAGGAATGGCCAGTGCGGGAATGGGAGACTGCCTGACGGGAATTATTGGTTCGTTATTAGCACAAAGACTATCTGCACATGACGCTGCACAGGTTGGTGTGTGCTTACATGCAAAAGCCGGAGATCATACCGCTAAAGAGGGTAAAATGGGTATGATCGTCACTGATCTTTTCCCCGCAATACGCCAGTTACTGAATGCATCATAAAGAAATCAAAAGAAATCAGTTCATAGGTTTAAGCAGTTCCATGAGTTCATCCTGGGTAAGTTTTTGATCTTTCTCAGCAGAACCGTCATCCAGGGTCTTTTTATCTGGCTTGTCCTGATAAAGTGCATCCGCTAATTTCTGCTTGTTTTTCTGCATGTATAATATTTTTTCTTCTACTGTTTCCTCTGTTAATAATTTATACACAAAGACGGGTTTGTCCTGTCCAATACGATGAGCCCTGTCAGTGGCTTGTCGTTCAACCGCAGGATTCCACCACGGATCATAGTGAATAACGGTATCAGCCGCAGTTAAATTTAATCCAACACCTCCTGCTTTGAGACTGATTAAAAACACCTGAGCATCCCCTTCCTGAAAGGACATAATCGCCTCATCTCTATTTCGGGTTTGTCCTGTGAGCTTGGTAAATGATACAGAATATTTTATTAACTCTTTTTCAATGATTTCAAGCATTTTAACAAACTGGGAAAAGATAATGATCTTTCGTCCCTCTTCAACCATTTCCGGCACCATTTCCATCAGCATTTCTAATTTAGCAGACTCATTAACATCTTTAGCCATACTCAATGACAGAAGTCTGGGATCACAACAGGTCTGACGCAATTTTAACAGTGCATCCAGAATCATAATATGACTGCGGGCCAGTCCTTTTTTACTGATTTCATCACGTACCTGCTCATCCATAGCCAGTCGCACCGTTTCATAAAGATCACGTTGTTTACCCGAGAGGGGAATAGTGCGAATAATTTCAGTTTTTTTAGGTAATTCTGTTGCCACCATTTCCTTGGTACGACGCAGCATAAAGGGTTTGAGGCGTTTATGTAACTGCATCTGTCGATCATAATCAGCCTTTTTTTCTATCGGCCCTCTAAATAAACGATTAAAGCGTTCCTGTGTGCCCAGGAATCCCGGCATTAAAAAATGAAATAAAGACCAGAGCTCGCCCAGATGATTTTCCATCGGTGTGCCGGTCAAACATAAACGATGTCGTGAATTGAGTTTAAAAATAACCTGTGAGCGTTTAGAACGAGCATTTTTTATATTTTGTGCTTCATCTAAAATAATGAAATGGTAGTGCTGTTTTGCATGAAAATCTTTATCTCTTAATATCAGGGCATAGGTAGTTAAAATAATGTCATATTGCTCAACATCAGTGAAAAGTTCTGCACGATCAGAACCATGTAATAATAATACCTTCAGATCGGGGGTAAATTTTTTTGTTTCACGTTTCCAGTTACCCATCAAACTGGTGGGAGCAATAACAAGAGACGGTACTTTAAGCCGATCCTTGCTTCCAGCATCTTTACTTTTAAGCTCTTTATTTTTAACAAATAGCTGTTTCTCATACAACAAATGAGTCAGAGCCTGTACGGTTTTTCCCAAGCCCATATCATCAGCTAAAATACCATTAAATTGATATTCACGCATAAACTGTAACCAGTTTAAGCCATGATGTTGATAGTCCCGTAATTCGGCCTGTAGGTTTTCCGGC
>DAOVUE010000101.1 GCA_030632745.1 Pseudomonadota bacterium
CATTTAATATAGTTTATCTTGGTGAATTTAAAGGCGAAAACAAAGCTTTTGAAGATGCGTTAGGTGTAAAAATAAAAGAGCATGGTGAAGCCTTGGCAGTATTAGATAGAGATGAGTTTCAAAAGCTTCATGGAGAAACTGTTGAAATTTTCATTAATCAAGTCCCCGTATTGGAAAAGGTTTTTTACCATTAATTAAGCTTATTCACATCATAACCTGCTAAGCCTAATAATTGATTACGGATTTTTGCATGGGTCTGGCTATTATAACTATCTTCCAGTTGTTTAATTTTTTCTTCATATTCTACTCGAAGAGCATCCAGTTCTGCCTGATGTTCGGAGCTTAAGCGCTGTTCTGCAACTTGTTCAACATAGTCGGTAAAAGGGGTCACTATGCCGGCTAATTCCTGTAATGTACGCCAGGCATTTTGCTGTTCAATAATCATTGCAGCAAATTCTTCAGACACAGCAACTTTTTGTTCCTCTTTTTGTTCACCCTTTTGTTCAGCATAGTATTGAGAAGAGACAATATAGGGTGTTTTCTTTTCCTGTTCTACACTGCTGAGCTTGAGCCAGTCATGTAATGGAGCTGGTGATGCTGCATTTTTTGATAGTAGTGAAAAATGGGCCTTAAAACGTTGTTCATTAATGGCCCAGTGAGCCGGTGTCAATGGATTACCACTTTCATCAAGCAGCCAGTCATTACTATTTTCAGCATTTCCGTCTAAACAGAGTCTGGAGCCGAAAACACCTTCATGTTGGGGATTGTAACGAAATAATGGGAACATGCGTGTTTTAACTGCAAGTTCAGCCTGCTGCAATGAATGTTCGGGTCTAAAACCATGTCGGGAAGGACTGGGGGTATGAATACACAAGAGTCCCGGAATATTATTGCTCAATAATTCATGTACACTCTGCTGTAAATGAGTACTATCAGCGATAGACGTTTGGGCAACATAGGCATTTCTTTGCGACAATGCCATCATCGCCAGATTATTTCTGGAATCTGCACGACGTTGAAATTGATGCTCATGCAAGCCTGCATAAGCCAGACCACTGTCCAGTTCATTAAAGATAACAACCTTAACCGGGTAATTTGAGTTCAATATTAACGAGACCTGTGAAAAACCATGAGTTGCCAATAAATCATCACCACCCACCAGTAGCAGAGGAGGACATAATTGTTTTTCCTGTTCTGTTAAATCGGTCCAGTTCAGTTTGTCAATACTCTCTGTTTGTTTAGCATAACGGGCATCAACATTTGCTCTGGCCTGACGCATAAGGCTAACGGCAGATAGAAGCTCATTCACCTGACCATGAACCAGTCCGGCCGCCAGCTGGGCACTTTCACCGCTGACATCAACAGTAACAGGCACATGAAATGGATTATACGGAAATGCTGCGGCCCAGCTGGCGATAGAACTTGAGGTGATACATAAACTATAACGTGCACGACCTAAACCATGATTTCCCTGAGAAAGTTTCCAGTGCAGGTCATTGAGTTGTAACACCAGATTCACTAAGTGACTGGTTTTAACGGCATCAATAGCAGTACTATCAATTGACAGCTCAGTATTATCTGTCAGCAAAGCATTCAAATCAATCTGACGTGTTTTTATATCCGACAATTTAGCGGATAATTGCTGCAGATTATCAGTGGGTAATGCAAGGGATAAGGTTGAGTTAATTTCCTGTTTTATCTTTTCTCTTAATTCTTCTAACTGTTTGATAAAAAGATGCAATAACGGCTGCTGATGATATTCAACGGCACTTAATAAGTGCCGCATGGCAATTTTTTCACCACTGCCGGGCTCACCCTGATCACCGCCGGATAAAGAAAAAGCATTGTGGCGGGAAAGCATTAATGCGGCACCGGACTGCAGTGACTGTTCCTGTATAATGCGTTCGATAGTGGCTGACGAGGTATCAGGTATCTGCTGCCATATTTGCCATTGCTGTTTTATATCAACGTTGCGGCCTTCCTGTGTCTGTTTTTCCTGCTCTTCTCCTTCCTGCCCCTCTCCTTGCTGGCCATTGGATAGTGCCGGCTCATTATTTTCAGAGCTATGCTTGTCTGAACAGTTTTCCGAGCTATTGGTTTCAAAACAAAGCTGAACACATAGACCACAGGCTTTACAGCTATCAGGATTAATCACCAGGCTGAATAATTCACCACTGTCATTCTGTTTCTTTTCTGGAGTATGGAATAATAAATCAGTTGCAGCAACAGGTAATGCAGCAACTGAACGATTAAGCTGTATGAAATCATGCTCAATAGTCTTTAAACGATCTTCAGCCATACCTGACTTTTCTTTAAACCAGGCAAAAGCATCATCGAGTAATTCACCTGCATTGGCAGCAATGTGTTCATTATTACGACAGTGCTTTGCAATTCTGGACGCTAACTTTGTTATTATAGGACGCACAGAATCGGCACCGCTGCTTCGAATACCCGTCTCAAGCAATGCCTTTGGTGTTATTGCAGCCACTGCTATCGCACTATCAGGGCAATTAGACCAGCAGGCACCACAGGCAGTGCAGTTAAGAGGATTAAATATCGGTATATGAGCATTAGCATGACGATATTGGCTCATATCATTAAATGTTGCTGTTAATGAAGGCATGGTGCCTGTGGCAAGATAAGGATCAGCGGTCAGCTGATCAGTTTCACCGGTCTGGTGCAGCACACCGATCTGATCCCAGAACCTGGGCAGACTGTCCACAGTATCTGTTGAGTCTCCTAACTTTTTAACCATTTCAGGAACATTTGACACGCTGAATTGATTAGTGACCCTGGACTGCTTGTCGACATGCTCTGCAATTGACTGCAGCTCAAATGGCATCAGCTGTGCAATGCTGTTATTAAGTGTTAGTTTAAAGAGTTCAATAAGCTGTTCCTGCTGAGTTCCAGAAACATGAGCTAAATCAGCCTGACGGGTAGAGATTAATCGTCGGGTTTTAATTTTGAGCAAATTATTATGCACTAATACGCCTATTAGTGTTGCCAGAGCCTTTTCCCATAGCAGTTCATTACCAGCGACATCATTATGCTTGCTAAGTTCCTCATCTGCATCAATTTTATACAGTGTCAGGTTTTTATTTTTAATCAGTTGCAGACAATGCTTTAAATGAACATTAGCAGCTGCTGGCTGAGAATTTAAGCTGTCAGCAGCGCTGAAAATTAATATGCCATTACTATTAAGACATTCACAGGCTGAAAACAGGGTTTCTGCATCGGCTGACATGGCAATGAAAAAATTAACCAGACTGGAATCGGCAGTGTTACAGGGTTCAGCCGACTGAATAATATAATCTGTTTGTCTTTTCGCCCATTGCTGCCAGAATGGCGACGTTGAACTACGTAAATAACCGCCGTTAATTTTATGTATAAAACTGGACAATTCCATAGCATAAGTTCTATCAGTCTCTGCATCCATAAGATGACTAATGGCAAAACTCATGATATGTTTTTTTACATCGGAAGCATCAGGGAGAAGTGCCAGTTGTTTGTGTGTTGAATAAACACCCAGCTCATTAATCTGCGGATAATAGCGCTGTAAGGTATCAATCATTACCTGACGTTTTGGATGGCATTCTTTGGTACGGCTGACATTAAATGCATCAGAAGTGAACGGTATACCTAAATAGCGCCCGGTTAAGGTATTATTTTTTATTGCTTTAAATAATTCAAGCAAATCAGACATGGCCAGAGTAGTGCCGCCCAGGCCATAGATAATAGAATGTAATTGCGGTAAGTCCCTTCCTTTAGGATCAGGAGTTTTAGGTTCAGAGGTTTTATGTTCTGCCGCTTTGTGAATTGCAGCTCGAATTTCACGCATTAATGGAGCATCATCGGCTAAAGAAATATTAGTTCTTTCCAGGACCACGACTTGTTTTGTTGAGCATTTATTGTTGCGCAGCAGCTCAATTAATTTATCCGTATCAAAGGGCCTTAAACTGTGCAGGCCAATAATACCGATATTCATTTTTTCTGCACCAATATCAGCAGCTGAAGTATTACTTTTATGCTGTTTTTTGGCTGTTTTTAATAAATCACTAAAACTTTTAAGTGTTTCTATGGCACTGCCCTGAGCCACTACAATAATATCCGCTTTTTTGAGCGCATAGCCTGATAGAGAAGAATAACTACGGCCGGTTAAACGGGCATAATCAACAAATGCCTGTTCCAGAGTCGTCGCTATTAAGTCATCAAAAAAAGTTTTACCGGCGGCATCACCCAGAGCATAAATTTGTGGTTCAACTAAAGCACCCTGCAGCAGAGGTTTATCCATATTATGCCAGCGCTGGACGCGACGTTTTTGATCGGAAAAAAGCTGTTTTTGTGCCACTGAAGGTGACTCAACAGACTCATCTGCAGCACCAATAAACTGTTTGACCAGTTCAGCCGACGGCAGGCGTACGTCCTGTATTGCCTGAGCCGTTTCTGTACTATCCACCACAACCACAGCAGGTGTCATGGTAATTTCAGCAACATGACGGGCAATAAGAGTGAAATCAACCGCCTGTTGTACATTGGCAGCAAATAGAACAAAACATCCGCTGTCCATTGCCTGATGTACTGCATCATGTCCACTACCCGGGCTGACACCCTGCCGGGCTGACAAACGAAGCTCCAGATGCACCACCAGAGGTAAGCGGCGTCCCGCTGCAGATTGCAGTAAATCCTGACAGGTCGATAAATCCTGAGCACCAAGAAAGAGTGTACTTCTATGCCCGGACAGGGTTACACCCATAGCTGAAGCTAATGCACCACGAGCAGAATCTGCCTGTTGTACGGTGAGTTTTTCAGCAAATAAATTACAATTAATGCGTTGTTGTTCAGATAACCAGGCAAGTGCAGCACCCTGCTCCAGAAAACCACCCCCTAAAGCAGCGACTTCAGTGATACAGGCTTCGGTAACGGCAATGGCAGTATTACCATCCAGTACCGTTTCAATGCCGTCAGCCAGGCGCCCGGCAAGCTCAGGTGTACCAAAGATTTGACGATAAATCCGGATTGCAGCGGTAGTAAAATTTAGCATAAATAATTCAGTTTAGTGACTTAATAATATATTGAGTGTTAGAAGATACTTGCAAAACGGCTCTTAGCTTCCCCCTTTTTTACCTCGGTGCCCGTATGGGTAAAGGGGGATAGAGGGGGCTTATTAACTCTATGATTATCAATAATTTATATTTTTCAAAAAGCAACCCCCTCAGTCCCCCTTTAAAAAAGGGGGAGGAAAAAAGCAAAAAAATTGGTGTTTTTCAAATACCTCTTAGTAATGTGATCAATAGTGTGAATAACGTTCTTTCTCTATAGTTCCCTCAACAAATTGATCAGCCTCTAACCATTGAATCGCATTTGTCGGACAACGTTCTATTGCCTTTTTAGTCGCCTTATCATTAGTAAACAGACCTGTTGTATAATCAATAACAGGTAATTCATTTTCCATATACATTAAACCGGCAGGGGCATCAGCAACACATTTAGCACAGCCATCACATCCGGCACTACAGAGTGCGGTAACAGACTCCCCTTCCAGGGGGATATTACATTGTACGTACAGCTTCTCTGCAATAGGTTTTAATTCAAACAGATCCTTGGGGCAAATATCAACACAATCCGAACAGGCTGTGCAATTTGCGCTATCCACAACAGGCAAGCCGTTATTGTTCATATGAATAACATCAAAAGTACAGGCCACTTCACAATCACCCAGGCCTAAACATCCCCAGGAACAGCCCTTACCCCCGCCAGAAATCACCGCAGCCGCACGACAACTTTCAAAGCCCTGGTATTCAGCCACCTGAAAAGCCTGTGCCTTTCCTCCGGCACAGCGAAGTCTGGCAACAACTTTCTCCTGTTCGCCCGCATCCACACCAAGAAACTCTGACAGATTATCAATATCATCTTCAGAGGCAACAGTGCATCCGCTGGGTATGGTTTCGCCTGCCACCAGTTTTATGGCAAAAGGCAGGCAGCCCGGCTCACCACAGGCACCACAATTGGTTCCCGGTAATAATTCTTCAGTTTCTGCAATTCTGGGATCTTCATCCACTTTAAGATAATGATAAGCCACTGCCAGAATAACTCCGAACAACAAGCCTAAACTGGTCATAATCAAAGGTGCAGTTAAGAAATCTAAAATATTCATATTACAGAAGAAGCTTTCTAATTATAAAGTTGAGCACGTTCAAGCAGATCATCCAGATCAGCTTCACTATCATCCCATGGCTTGCCCGGGTGAATACAATTGGAAGGACAGATTTC
>DAOVUE010000077.1 GCA_030632745.1 Pseudomonadota bacterium
AACAATAGGTGCTGCTCCTGTTCCTGTACCGCCCCCCATTCCAGCAGTAATAAACAGCATATCGGTTCCCGAAATGGCTTCCATGATACGCTCGCGATCTTCAATGGCAGCTTCACGTCCAACAGCAGGGTTTGCTCCTGCACCTAAGCCTTTAGTTATCTCTGTACCAATTTGTAATAAGGTGCGGGATGATGAATGTGATAATGCCTGTGCATCTGTATTAGCACAAATAAAATCAACACCTTCCATATGACTATTGGCCATATGTTCCACGGCATTGCCGCCACCACCACCGACCCCAATTACTTTAATTATCGCGCGATCACTAGTTGTATCCATTAATTCAAACATTTCTACCTACCCCTTCTTCATTTGTCAATGAAAGAAAATTATTATTAAATTGTAATTTACTACCCACTACTCACTACTCACTACTCACTACTTACTGCTCCTGCTTCCAAATAAACTAAAAGTTTCCCTGAAACCATTGTTTTATTTTAGAAAACAAACCTGAGCTTTCATCGAAGTCCAGACCTCCATGATATCCCTGATTATCTTTTCCACATAAAATAAGACCCACTCCTGTTGCATGACGAGGATCTTTAACAATATCCGTTAAACCCTCTATATCCTGCGGCACTCCAATCCTGACCGGCATATGAAATACTTCTTCCGCCAGCTCAACTGCACCTTCCATTTTTGCACTGCCGCCGGTTAAGACGATACCAGCCGCACAAAATTCTTCTAAACCACTACGCTGCAGTTCACTTTTTATTAATGTAAATAACTCTTCATAGCGTGGTTCTACGACCTCAGCCAGAACCTGACGCGCCAGACGCCTTGGGGGTCTGTCTCCCACGCTGGGCACCTCTATTGTTTCTTCGGGATTAGTCAACTGCCGTAAAGCACAGGCATATTTTATTTTTATTTCTTCTGCATACTTGGTCGGTGTTCTCAGAGCAACCGCTATATCATTGGTCACCTGATCTCCAGCCACTGGAAAGACTTTACTATGGCGAATTGCACCCTTAATTAAAACAGCGACATCGGTTGTACCACCGCCAATATCCACTAAACAAATACCCAAATCTTTCTCATCTTCCGTTAAAACAGAATAACTGGATGCCACCTGTTCTAAAATAATGTCATCCACTTCTAAATCACAACGATGAATACATTTGATGACATTTTGTACTGCGCTATCAGAACCTGTTACCATATGAACATCAACTTCTAATCGAACCCCTGCCATACCGACCGGCTCTCGTATTCCTTCCTGCTCATCAATTAAAAACTGCTGCGGCAATACGTGTAGTATTTTCTGATCGGTGGAAATTGCAACTGCTTTTGCTGCATCCATAACCCGATCCAGATCATCATAACTCACTTCTTTGTCTCGAATCGCCACCATTCCATGTGAGTTCAGGCTATTAATATGGCTTCCCGCAATACCAACAAATACTGAATGAATTTCACAACCGGCCATGAGTTCGGCTTCTTCAATGGCTCGTTTTATTGACTGGGCTGTTGATTCAATATTAACCACCACCCCTTTTTTCATGCCGCGAGCAGCATGATTTCCCATACCGATAATTTCAATATCACCCGTATTACTCACTTCAGCAACAATAGCAGAGACTTTGGATGTTCCCAGATCCAATCCCACAATAAGGTGTTTATCATTTCGCTTTGTCATATGCCCTGCTTATTCCTATGTTAACTTCTTGTGTTGTACATTTATTCGTTTGCACATTTTTTACAGACTTTATTAATACACTATTTCAATACACTGTCATGTCCACTGACATCATCAGTTTTGTCTTTCCAATGAACGCTAAAGCCATTTGAAAAACGTAAATCTACAGTTTCCACCTGTGCATAATATTGCTTTAACTGCGTAGTGAACACGGTTATAAATTGATTCAGGCTTTGTATAATATTGTCTTTTCCTAATTTAATAATAACACCGCTATCCAGAGTGAGAAGCCAGCTTCTGCGCTCATTCATTCCGCATTGTTTAATCGTACTGCTGTATGAGCCGGAAACATCATTTAATTTTTTCAAGTTTTCATTGAGTTGAACACATGTTTTATATACTTTTTTTTCACTCATTTCCGGTCCGAAAAACAATGCCATTTTATTAAACTTTTCCACTTGAAAAGAGCTTAATTCCGGTTGAAAAATAATGCCATTATCGCTTAATAATCTGAACAGTCCGGTTTCATCATTTATTGATGATGTCCACCTGATAACAGGCTGGTGCTCTGTAATGGCAACCAATAATTTATTGGGCCATATTTTTCTTACTGTAACCGCTTCTACCCAGGGTAATTTTGCTAAAAGTTCAGCTCTGAACTTATCGACATCAAGACTAAAAAAACCGCCATTTATTGCTCTTGATGCAATAGTCTGCAATTCAGCAGACTCCTGATTTTCCAGTTTATTGACCAGCTCTACTTTCTTTATTGGAAAATTTTCAGTTTTATATAACCAGTCGATAAAAAACCATGCCGATACCGCTAAAACAATCAGCGTTGCCGGCAATAACACTTGACTAAAAAAAAACCTCCCTGCACCGGGTACCAAACCCTGTAGTTTACTATGCAAACTTTTATTCAACATTGACTCAGCATCACTTTTTTACAGCTGTTGCTAAAATCTGCACAATTAAATCATCAAAGTTAATTCCGGCCGCTTTTGCCGCCATGGGTACCAGACTATGACTCGTTAAACCGGGTACTGTATTAATTTCTATTAACCATGCCTGTCCCTGCTCATCACACATAAAATCGACTCGTCCCCAGCCCCGGGCTCCAAGGCTGTCAAAGGCATGCAGAGCTAAAGCCTGATAAGAGCTTTGCTGTTCTTTGTTCAGACCACAGGGACAATGGTAAACAGTGTCATCTCTGATGTATTTAGCCTGATAGTCATAAAAATCGCCTGCTACTTCCAGTTCAATTAAAGGCAAAACCCGGCCATTTAAAACGGCTGCTGTATACTCCTTACCAACAATCCATTTTTCCACTAATATTTCATTATCATATTGAGCCGCTTGAGTTAACGCTTCCTTCAATGCCGCTTTATCATCAGCCTTATTCATGCCGATACTGGAGCCTTCGTGTACTGGCTTGACTATCACTGGAAATCCTAAACACTGAGCAATTGTATCCACTTTTTGCTCATCTATTGTTTCAGTTATTGTTTCAGTTTTACCTGCTGAGAGCTGTTTAACTTCCACTAATTCAAAAGGTGGTGTAGGCAACTCATTTCCGGCCCATAATAATTTAGTGCGTAATTTATCCATACCTATGGCAGATGCTAAAACACCACAGCCGCTATAAGGAATACCCTGAGCTTCTAAAACACCCTGCACAATACCGTCCTCACCACCACGGCCATGTAAAGCAATAAATGCTGTATCAAACTTGTTTGTACTTATCTGCTGACAAATAGTGTGTTCCTGTTGCTTATGGGTTTCATTGTTGAAACTAACATCCAGAGCAAAGGCATCTATGCCCTTTCTTTTTAATGCCTGCAGAGCCGCCTGACCGCTTTTTAAAGAAACCTCACGTTCAGCAGAATCCCCCCCCATCATAACGGCTACCCGGCCGAATTGATGCTCTGAAGATTTAGAATTGTGTTTGTCATTTTTCAGCATCGCTGTTACTCAGACAGCCCCATAATACAAACTTCTGTTTCTAGTTTGACCTGATACTGTTTAAACACAGCTTGCTGAATTTTATGGATTAACGCTTCCACATCTCTGGCCTTTGCATTACCCTTATTAACTATAAAATTAGCGTGTTTTTCTGAAATTTGAGCATCATTAATTGATTCACCTTTTAATCCGCATGCTTCAATTAATCGCGCCGCATAATCATTTTCAGGATTCTTAAATACCGAGCCTGCGTTAGCCTGTCTGGTTGGTTGAGTTGCAGCTCGTTTAGCCAGTAAACGTTTTATCTCCCGCTTACTTTTCTCCAGTCCCTGCTCATCTTTTTTAAAATAAAATTCAGCACTGACAAACCATTCATGTTTAAGTTCATTACTATCTTTAAGTTCAATCTGTCGATATTGAATATTGAACTCATCAGCTGTTCTCAGCACCAGTTCACCCGAGCGCTTAATCATCATTACCGTCTTAACATAAGACCAGGTTTCACTACCAAAGGCACCTGCATTCATCGCCAGTGCACCACCAATGGTTCCCGGTATTCCAGATAAAAACTCAGCTCCGTTAATTCCCTCATTGGCAGCTTTGCGGGAAAAAAGTGCACAGGCCAGTCCCACTTCAGCTGAAATCAGACAATTATTTTCATTACTCTCTTTATCACATTCTTTATCACATTCTTTATCACATTGAATAGTGATATTATTTAATACACCATTGGTATAAATCACCACACCGTTTAAACCGCCATCACGTATTAATAAATTACTGCCTAAACCAACCCAGGTCACAGCCACTTCTTCAGGTAATAATTTAAACAGCAGCTGTAAATCTTGTATCGATTCCGGTTGGTAAACACATTCAGCCTTGCCGCCAATGCGCCATGTGGTATAACGTGACATCGAGGCATTAAAGGTTAATTGTCCTGCTAATATGCCTTTTTCCTTAGCCTCTTTGAGCAGCATCTGGACTGTAGAAACTGAGTCATTCATGGTATTAAGTTCAACCTGCATCAGCGGACTTTAAACTGTTCATAAATATCCGCTCCAATGGCCCCCACATTGCCTGCCCCCAGGGTCAGCAAAATATCACCCTCTTTTATAGTTTCCAGTAATACCTCATTGATTTCATCGTGCTGCTCTACAAATATAGGATCGACCTTACCTCTATTTCTAATAGAGCGACTTAAGGCTCGTGAATCAGCACCAATGATAGCTTCTTCACCTGCCGCATAAACTTCCAGTAAAATCAATTGATCCACCTGACTCAAAGCATGCACAAAATCTTCAAATAAATCCCGTGTTCTTGAATAACGATGCGGCTGAAATAACACCACCAGACGATTTTCCGGCCAGCCGCTGCGAATCGCTTTTATAGTGGCTTCAACTTCACTGGGATGGTGTCCATAATCATCAATTAACATCACTTGCTGAGCATTAATATTAAGCTTCCCGTACATTTGAAAACGTCTTCCGATACCTTCAAATTTTTCTAATGCATGAATGATTTTGTCTTTATCTACGCCTAACTCACCTGCTACTGCAATAGCTGCCAGTGCATTTTGTACATTGTGCATGCCGGGCATATTTAAGGTTATATCTAAACAATCCCGATGCTTTCCATCCGCATCTTTACGGGACACTTTAAATGATGTTCTATTCAATGTCTGATGAATATTGTAAGCCCGTATATCTGCATCCTCATTATTTAAACCATAGGTTCTAACCGGCTTACTGATCTTATCAACCAGCTCTGCAACGGTGTTGTCATCAATACATAATACCGCCAGACCATAAAAGGGCAGCTGGTGTAAGAATTCATTGAACGTCGATTTGAGTTTTTCAAAGTCTCCGCCATAAGTCCCCATATGATCCGCTTCAATATTGGTCACTACTGAAATCATAGGCTGCAGATGTAAAAAAGAGGCATCACTTTCATCTGCCTCAACCACCAGATATTTACTGGCACCCAATTTTGCATTAGTATCAGCACTATTAAGCTTACCGCCGATCACGAAAGTAGGATCCAGTCCGCCTTCTGCCAGAATACTGGCCACTAAACTCGTAGTCGTGGTTTTTCCATGAGTGCCCGCAATAGCAATACCGTAACGAAAACGCATTAATTCTGCTAACATTTCTGCCCGGGGGATAATGGGGATTCTAAGTGCCCTTGCCTGCAGAACTTCCGGATTATCCTTACTTACAGCACTGGAGGTCACCACCACCTGGGCATTTTTTACCTGCGCTGCCTGATGTCCCAGAAAAATGCTTGCTCCTGCTTTTTTTAGATATTCAGTGGTCTTAGAGCTTTGTACATCAGAACCCGAAACCTGATAGCCCATATTAAGCAATACTTCAGCAATACCGCTCATGCCGACACCGCCAATACCAATAAAATAAATATGTCTGATACGTCCCATAGACAATTCATTATCGTCTATGATGGCGTCTTCATTTATGCAACGTTCATTCATTAGAGACTGTTCCTGATGCTGTTCCTGATGCTGAAAGAGCCCCGGACAATTTTAGACATTCATTTGCGACCACATCTGCCGCATCATTAATTGCAAGGCTGCGTGCTTTAATAGCCATATCGACAATTATTCTTTTGTTTAACTTCATTATTAATGCAGCTAAAGTTTGTTTATCCAGTTTATCCTGCTGTATTAAAAAAGCAGCTCCCTTATTAGCCAGATATTCTGCATTAGCCGTCTGGTGATCATCAACAGCATGTGGAAAAGGCACCAGCAATGAAGCAACACCCACCGCCGCAATTTCACTGACAGTCAATGCACCTGAGCGACAAATGACTAAATCGGCCCATAGATAACTACCTGCCATATCACTAATAAAACTCATTACTTCAATATTAATTCTATTTCCAGCAATACCATTTGTAACATCATACACAGATTGATTAATTAAATTTTTATAATTTTCTTCAGTGGTTTTTAAATTTTTTTCACCACATTGATGGCGTACATTAATCTGTTTGAAATCAAAGCCTTTAGCGTGTGAGCCATCAGCACGTAAAGAGCCTTTAGCATGCATAAGGCCATTTTGCATAATTAACTCAAGTGCCTGGGGTACCCGTTCATTCAATGCAAAAGCACCGAGACTTCCACCCACAACTAAAATATTGAGTTCTACTGCGCCTTTTTTATCTTTCTCCTGCCGAGCACTCTCCTGCCGAGCACTCAGCTGCCGAGCACTTTCCCGCAGCTCAAAGCCAAACCATTTTTGTTTATAACGCTGCTCAGGTTCCATTAATTGAACAATCTCTTTTCTGACCGGATTCCCGATAACACGGACCTTTTGCTGTTGTTTGTGTTGTTTGAAAGCACCGGGAAAAGCAGCAAATACTTTTTTACTCAGCCTGAATAGAATTTTATTAGTCAATCCGGCTATAGCATTTTGTTCATGCAGCACCAGAGGCTTACCTAAC
>DAOVUE010000310.1 GCA_030632745.1 Pseudomonadota bacterium
CGTGAAGTTCGTAAAGATCCCGCTTATTCAAAACTGCCTATTATTGCTATGACCGCTAATGTCATGGCGGCTGACCGTCAAAAATGTATTGACGCGGGTATGGATGATCATATCTCTAAGCCGATTAACCCTTCTGAGCTTTATCAAGTGCTGAATAAGTGGATTGATTGTAAATAGTAAATACAAAAGGGTACTTATAGAATCTTATAGGAAAGGACGTCCAGCAAGAAAAATAGCCATCTATCTTTGTCAACGTCTCGGTGATCATCGGTTGGAAAAATTATGATAACATTTTGTTCATCCCATATAGGTTCAGTGAGTTTTATTACACGCCAGGTTCATTTGAAAATGGAAAATACACATAACTGGAATCTACACATAAAGGTCATTAGCTGCCAAATATAGTGAATGGACAAGTGTCTAATATGGTGCTATATTTAGTATTAAATTAAGTATTGAATTTAGAGGTTTATTCCGTGGATATTAAAGCAACACACACCATATTGGCAGATGAAACTGTTTCAGTCTCAGAATTAAAGAAGAGCCCTAGTCAGTATTTCACTGATCATGCTATTGCAGTACTGTCAAATAATCGCCCAACGGGCTATGTAATTGGTGCGGCAGCATACGAAGCAATGGTCGCTATGCTTAGGCAGACCAATCAAACTGAAACCTTTCAGAGTGAGTTCTGTCCTACTGCTGTGGAAATGAGGAAAATTACAAATAAAGGTATGGCATTGCTAGAAAATGCTTCAGATCAAGATTTAGAAAAGCTGGGGAGTTTTTCAGAGTGATACGGATTTTTAAAACGGATCTGATCAGAGAGCAGATGTCTAACGAGCACTTAACCCAACTTGCTGCTGATTTCAAACGCTATAAAGAAACAGGTGTGCCTGCCGATCATTTTGGGCGTGATGCACCTTATAATCACGTAAATACTCTTCCTTCTGTTCGTCTCCAAGAGCTGCAACATTTACATTTATTGATACAATCGCAGAGTAAAAGTCGCAGTTCAAGACAGTTCAACAAAACAAGTGATGACCATCTGGTATATTGCCAGGGATTTTACAGTAATGAGGTCTATCTATTAATTGCTCTGCTAACCCCTAATGCCCACGAAAAAGCTCGTAATAATAATGTCATGTTAAAGATGGCCCAAATTTCTGAGAAGTTTCGTAACCAATATTGAATGTCTCGGTAGTGTTCACCGGTTGGAAAAAATTATGACCCACTCAAGTATAAACGCAGATAATTTACACATTAGAGCAATGTCCCGCTCTGAATTCGATATATTAGTCAGCTGGGCTGCCGATGAAGGTTGGAATCCAGGCCGCTATGATGCAGATATTTTCTGGAATACCGATCCGGATGGATTTATTGCGGCTGAAATGGATGGTGAATTGATTGGCGGCGGCAGTATTGTCTCTTATCAGGGCAATTTTGGCTTTATGGGATTCTTTATTATCAAGCCTGAGTATAGAGGACAGGGACTCGGGCGCAAACTGTGGTTTGCCCGGCGCAGGAAACTGGAGTCACGACTTTCTTCATCTGCCTGTATTGCTATGGATGGTGTATTCGATATGCAGGCATTTTACAGCAAGGGTGGTTTTAAATTCTCACAT
This sequence comes from Pseudomonadota bacterium, assembly GCA_030632745.1. GTDB lineage: Bacteria > Pseudomonadota > Gammaproteobacteria > GRL18 > GRL18 > GRL18. Next base: position 1,623 of record DAOVUE010000310.1, read on the forward strand.
CGTGAAATTCGCTTTGAGGGAACAGGCAAAGCCACTCCATTACCAGACTCAGTCACTCCCTTATCACAGATACCCTTTGAGTCTGTTTTTCACTATGATACCGCACATTTTCCCACAGAACGTTCAGCCTTTCTAAAAGCCTGGATAGCACAGCCTGAAAGTCTGGCACTGGGTATTATGGATGGCGAGCAATTGGCTGGATATGGTGTGATTCGCCGTTGTCAAAATGGATTTAAGATAGGTCCCTTATTTGCTGACAATGCCGAATTTGCCACGGATCTGTTTAACGCTCTGTCCAGTCATGCTGATGGCGAAGCTTTTTTTATTGATGTCCCGGAAATCAATGACAGTGCCATGCAATTAGTTAAATCCAGGGGGTTGAAAGAAGTCTTTGGATGCGCCCGTATGTATTTTGGCAATAAGCCGGTATTAGCTGATGATCATATCTATGGTATCACCACATTTGAACTGGGTTAATTCTACTAAATTTGGCTAAAGGCTCTTATCTTTAATGAATGATAATCCCCGCAATTTAATCGGCTACGGTGCAAACCCGCCTCATCCGCACTGGCCCGGCAATGCCAGATTAGCGTTACAGTTTGTCCTCAATGTCGAAGAGGGTGCAGAACAAACGATACTCAATGGTGACACCTGTTCAGAAACCTATCTGCAGGAAATTCCCAATCGCCAGGCACGCATCAATGAACGGGATAAAAGTGTTGAAAGTTTTTATGAATATGGTGCTCGTGCAGGTTTCTGGCGAATTTTAAGCATCTTTGCCCGTTATCAATTACCACTGACTGCCTTTGCTGCGGGCTATAGTCTGGAGTTAAATCCAGATGCGGGTTATGCCTTAGCGGAAGCCGGACATGAAATTGCAGGGCATGGTTATCGCTGGATAAATTACCAGAATGTTGATATCAATAAAGAACAGGAACACATTCATCAGAGCGTTGAAATCATCCGCAAAATCAGCGGCAAATCACCTTCCGGCTGGTATACAGGACGCTGCAGTGAAAACACCCGAAATCTACTTATTCAGCAGGGTGGTTTTCAATATGATTCCGATGCCTATAATGATGACCTGCCTTATTGGTTTTCACAGAAACCGTCACATCTCATCATACCCTATACCCTGGTGAATAATGATTTTCGCTATTTATCGGGTTCCGGAATGCCCAATAGTGATGCCTTTTACCAAAGCTTATGTGCTGCGTTTAATGTGCTGATGGCAGAAGGTGAGCAGCTGCCCAAACTCATGACTGTCGCCCTGCATAGCAGAATATCCGGCCATCCGGCAAGAGCCGATGCACTTATTCGCTTTATTGAGTATGTGCTTTCTCATGAGCAGGTGTGGATTTGTCGTCGAGAGGAAATTGCTGAACATTGGAAGCAACATTTTGGTTGAAAATAGAACCGGGTTATACCCTTTTGGTTTAACTAATGATCAAAAGTTTTCGCTTATCGAAAACAATACGACGTTCAATGCCGAAGGTGCGAGTCTCAGTCTTGATGACCTGGGTGGTCAGGGAACTATTTTCCTGGAAGATGTCATTGAGCTTGATTTCGGTTCAGAGGACTTCATCATCTGACTTTAAACAGAGTCCTGGGAGCAGGCTGCAGCTGAAAGGCTGTAATAGTCTGCTGGGACAGAGAGTAAAAGTGTTGCAACACAGATACAATATGATGTTTATTGTTCATCTGAAAAATCGCTTTTTGTCATAAACTAAATAAAAGTAGAAGGGATTTGTATGATGTTA
>DAOVUE010000028.1 GCA_030632745.1 Pseudomonadota bacterium
GAACGTGATAATAAAGTAATCAAAGGACTTAAAAAACCATTTCATCTGGTTATTCCTGAGCAGCAATAGGCTTAAAGATTGAGTTTGAAGGAAAAAATATGAAATATAAATATATTTTAATTCTACCTTTTATTGTGTGTAATCTTGTGTGTAATAGTAGTTTTGCTGAAGACGCTGGACTGTTTGATAATCTATATAAAGCAAATACTCTGGCTAATGCATTGACAAATGGAACCTTTAAAGGTCTGCTTCGTTATAGCGGTCAGCATCGAGACAGTAACCTTCATGTACTGCAGGATAGTATTACCCCCAACCCTGATATCGCCAATGAGAAAACACAGCAATACTCGGCTCTGGGCGGCTATTTAGGCTATGAAACCGCAGCTCTATACAATATTTCTGTGGGTGCAACACTTTATACCTCACAGCCCTTTGGCAATAATCCTGATGATAGAAGAGGCCTGGGGGGCCTTGATGAAGAGAATGGTGAGCAGGAATCTTATACTGTGTTTGGTGAAGCCTATATTAAATTTGATTATGAAGATCACCTGGTTAAAGTCGGACGTCAGGAAATGCCTGACTATCGCTTTGTGTCTTTATCTGATATCCGTATGACACCTTATACTCATGAGGGAGCCATTTACGAAAATACGGTTTTTAATCAGCTTAAATTTAATATTGCTTATATTACTAAGATGAAAGAAAGAACGGCAGATAGCTTTATTGATATGGCACGAGCGGCTCGTTTAAAAGAATTCAGCAACGGTAAGCCACTGATTCGAGGTAAATACGATCCATCTGACTATGCTGATAATGAGTATAAGGGAGATAAAAAACAAATGAGCATGGCGAGCCTGCTGTATAATTCTGATAGTTTATCTGTTGAGGGCTGGAACTACTATGTTGATGATTTTGTCAATACAGTTTATTTATATGGACAATATGATTTTACACCGAAAAACAGTGATATAGCACTTACACTATCGGCTCAATACGCCAACCAGTTTGATGTGGGCGATCATATTGCCGGAAATATTGATACCTGGTTTTATGGGCTGAAGTTTCAGGCCTATACTCAGGGAATGACCTTTTTTGTCGGCTACAATGAGGTGGATTACAATGAGGATTCTTATGATGGCGGAACTATTTTTGTACGCTGGGGTTCACCGCAAATGTTTAACTCATTCCAGGTTCAGGATTCAGAGTTGGCAGGCACCAAATCCTATGGTGTGGGTGTACAATATCAGTTCGACCAGAACAGCATTATTCCCGGCGTTGTAATGCGTTTACGCTACGGAGATTATGATCTACCGGATGAACTTCATAAAACGGATGCCAGACAGGACAGAACAGAAACCACATTTGATGTTAATTATGCCTTCCCTAAACAAGCCAGTATCGGAGCTCTTTCTCTGGATGGCCTAAGCCTGCAGTTCAGAATTGCCTATAATAACTATGATACTGATTATAACTTTGTTGCCTATAGAGAAATACATGGTTATGACTTTGAAAATGTGACGGATGATTTTGTTGATGTTCGCTTATATCTGAATTATAAATTTTAATTCAGGTGGATTTAGGTGTCGTAGATTTAGGAGACAAAGTCAAATGGCACACCGATTGAATGTATAATAAATTCAGTGTTAATGCCATTTGACTCCGACACCTGCGCCTATACTAGATATTCCAGCCAAAGACATTGCGTACAACAGACCAGCGAGGTTCCTTCTTTTTAGAATCTATACCAAATACCCAGTATTGATAAATTTTATCCATAAAACCATTATCTTTTTTAAGGGCTAACCAGGTATTAAGGAAATCTGCATAAGCCAGCTGACCCCTGGGTAATGCAAATGCTGCAGGAACCTTAAGCTTCAATCCTTCCGGTACCAGCACTGTGTATTCCGGATACAGCATCGTCCATGCTGAACCTGCTTCAACAGCGAACATAAATGCATCTGCCTCTTTATACATGCCCTTAAAATATTCTCTTGCGTTAGGCACCATAATCTGCTCCGCATGAGGGAAATGTTCTTTTACTATAGGGCTATAATAATCACTATTGGGCATAGCAAGAGTCAGCTTGTCCATGGCATTAATTTTATCCATTGTTGAAAATTCATCTCTGAATTTATCCAGTACAACTAAACCGGCCGTATGCTGTATATAAGGCCTGCTAAATGTAACTTTGAGTGCACTCTCCGGCGTGATTGCTTTGCCTCCAACTAAAATATCAACACGACCATCAGACAACATCTGAGGTGCGTTTTTCTTTTGCTTAATGTGGGAAAATTCAATTTTTAAGCTTAGATCATGGGCCAGTTCATGTATTATTTCCATATCATAACCCACTAATTCAGCCTTGCTATTACGAAATGAATAAGGCAATGCATTAGAAAAATACCCGATACGGATAATACCCCGTTCAAGAATAATATCCAGACGATTCTTTGCCTGATCCTCCGCACTGAGCGGTTCTGGTTTAGTGACCTGTTTTATGGGAGATGGAGTACTTAGGAGATGCATCGATTCAAAGGTCTTAGCTCCCTCATATTCATAGGGGATTAGATGGGTCAGTGCTATACCGGCTAATATCATTACCCCGGCAGTGACTCCAAGATGTAATGCAATAGCCTGAAACATGCGATGCCATGATAAGCGCCTTATGACGGCGGAGGCCACCAGCAAAGTAACAACAAAACCATGCAAAGCCGCCAGTGCTGTGGCAAAGCGTGCTGTGACCACACTGCCGAGAAGATAAAGTTGAAATTGATCGGCCGGCAGCCCGAAAAAGTCCAGTAAGAAAGGAATGGCAACTGCCATGCTGCCAAAGGCGGTTAATGCTCCCATAGTGATATAGGACGGGTACTGCTCAATGGTTAATGGTGAGCCGACATACCAGGAAGAGAATAAGATATAGCCCAGGCCCAGCAGTGTTCCGGTGCTGGGGAAACTATAGGCCGTTGGTACCAGAACATCCACTGTGGATAGGGTTTCTTCACAGGCCATACCCTGTTCTTCCAGCATCTCCTTACAGCGGTCGACAATCATGGGCAGCACAACCAATACCGTACCGGTTGCCAGGGCAGTAATAACGGCTTCTCCAGAGACGGATAAAATCTGACGATAAGAAAAAGGCGTGGACCAGTGAAGAATCAATGGTAATAAGATAAATGCCAGCAATGCGGCGGCAATCAGATAGACCCATAAAAAAACCTGTAAGCGTCCCAGATCTTCAGGATCAAGAGTTCCGGCAGCTGACGCAGAAATAGCGAAAATTCCTATGGGTGCTAACTTTGCTACGAAAGAAGCAACGCCCATTAAGGTATCACCAATACTGGTGGTTAAAGCAATTAAAGTGCCTTTTTCTTTCACTGAAATAAGTGAAACACCCATTAATAAGGAAAATAATACCACTGCAGGGACAATGGTATTAGCCAGTGAAGAAAAGATATTAGAGGGAACATACAAATCAATGAAATTGAATTGTGTTGCTTCAGCAACCAGACTGGTACTGAAAAAACCCGAGGTTTCCCAGCTGGGGTAGGCCAGAGGCAAGAGTATAAGCGTCAGCATAACAGCAAGCCAGAGAATAAGAATAATCCTCACGGCTTTCATACCGATTCTACCAGCCATATGACTGTCCAGTCGGCCCAGGCCGCCTATAATAGAAACTAAAACATAAGGCAGCACCGTCATCTGCAGCAGACGAATATAGGCAGTACCCAGTATTTCCAGATTGCCCATTACTTCACCGAAAATCAGGCCGGCAGAGATACCTAAAATTAAGGCTAAAATAACGCGTTTAAAAGGGCTGATATTGTTAAAAAATTTTATTACCGGCATTGTTGCTTTGTCCTTGTCTTTTGCAAACTTATAGATTGGTTGTTAAAAATAAAAAAATAATAGTTCAGGCTATTTGTTTTATAATATCCCGTTCACAATAAATACTTCGTTCAAACTTCATATCCTGTGGAAAGGTTTGAGCGATTATCCATACCTGAGGGAGATCCTGACTCAACTGAGGCAGGACTTTTAATGATTCTTTAGTCCGTTGTTCATCAAAAAAAGCAAAGGGTTCATCAAGAATCATAAATTGACGACTATGGACTTTGCGCGTCACCATTTCCTGAGAAAGTGCCAGACGAACAGCCAGCATAATCTGGCGCTGTGTACCGCTGGATATTTCATCCAGTTCCATAAAATCGTATTTATTATTGGAAAAGATTTGTACCGTTAAATCATCATCAATCTGTAAGCGTTCATAACGATTATCAGTAAATAAGGGCAGAGTTTTGCTGACATGATCGCGAAGTGTCTGGTTAAAACAGGTGGAAAGATGTCGGGTGGCGCCGATTAATAGTTCTGAAGCAAGCTCTCTGACTTTATTTTGGGCTGCTATTGCTGTAATCTGATCATGAAATTCAGTGATTTTTCTATTTAATTCAGCAGCTTGTTTAACGCGTTCTGTTTCAATGACCAGGGCACTGCTTATCTTTGCTGATTGATAGTTTTGTTCTTCTTGTTGTTGATGTAAAAATTGCAGATCATCTGCTGTCGATTGTTTTAGTTTCTGCTCCTCAATTTCCCCTTGTGATATTTTATTCATTTGCTTGAGTCGATGGTCGTCCGTTTGTACTGTACGTGAAATATCCAAAGCACGCATTTTTTCAGCTAATTCAATCCCTACCCTGTGTAAAGCCTGGATGTTTCTATTATGATTAATAATCGGTAGCCACAATAATATAAATAATAAAGCAGAGGCTATACTCATATACAGTAGATAGGGGTAATAAGTTGCCGTAAAGGCAGGGAAATTGCTTTGTAATAAATTGGTTATTTCACCATGAATGACCTCATCAGGCATAATGACTAAGCTTATCCATAGTATAAAGGTCATGATACTGGTGATAAAAAATAAAAAACGCGCAAAGGAACCACTTTCTTTTTTACTCAGTGAAGAAGCGAGCTTTTTTAATAATTGCTGATAGTCTTTGACATTGCCTTGATAGTCATTGAAGGTTTTATCTGCTGTTTCCTTTGCCTGTTGTGCAGTATTATTTTGTGCCTGGAGTAAATCCAGTTGAATCTCATCAATGGCTAACTCTTCAAGATCATTTTTAAGTAAAATAATTCGTTCTACCAGCTCATCTGCTAAGTGATTATGCTTTTCAATATCACGCTTAAGCCCTTTATCACACTGCTCAAGGGTAGAAACTCCGGCCATACTTTTCAAAGTGTAGCTATGAGGATGAGGAGTCGTTATTTCTCTTTGAGCCAGATAAAATGATTCAATAAATTCTTCAAATTTAATAGAGGTTAGTTTATATAAGGCTGCTTCTACGGGTTTAATACCACGTGCTATGGGATTTAATGGATCACTGACATGGTATAATTTTGCAGAATGATTACCGGCAAAATCCAGCATGCGGGTAATGGCATATTGTTCGTTTTCAGTATCAGATCCGGTGTCAACTTTATTTTTGCTAAAATGAATAGTCACAGAGCATTCACTGGCCCCCCAGCGAATAATTTTTTCCAGTTTTTTATTGTCAATGGAAAAGGTACGTCCAAATAAAGCAAAACAAATGGTTTCTCCAATGGTGCTCTTACCGGACTCATTAAATCCGCTAATGGCAATGACACCGCTGACAGGTAAGTCATTCAGCTCTAATTGTTCAAATTTAAGTACATTGCTTGCACTGACACTATTTAATATCATACCCAACCGTCTTGTTTAAGAATTTTTAACTGATCAAGAGCAAGATTTTTTGCTTTTTCAAAGGCTTTTTCATCAAAATCATTATCTGAATTTAAGCGCCGTTCTTTCTCTTTATTACAAAAATTACTGAACTCTTCAATAGTCGTCCAGTTTTCAGCCATATTAAGAGGTTTATTTTTAACGCCCTCCGCCATATCAATCTTCTCCTATTAAGACTTATCCCTAAATGGATAAATGCCAGATAATAAATCCTATTATAACAATAATTGTTATAATAGGATGAAGTTAATAAAAAAACTACCCTAATTCTAAATTATAAAAGTTTTATAAAAATGAGACAAAAATTAATAATTATTGATGATGAGCCTAAAGCCGGGCGTTTGATGGAACGTTATCTTGATGATAGCTATGAATGCCGTATATTTCAGGATCCCGCTGCTGCGATGGATTATTTTTCCACAGAAAGTGCAGATCTGGTGATTACCGATATGCAGATGCCTAATCTAACAGGCGCTGAAGTTTTAGCACAAATTCGCATTATTGATAAGCAGGTTCCAGTCATTATTATTACCGCATACTCTAATGTTGATGATGCTATTGAAGTATTACGCCTGGGGGCAACTGATTTCGTTAAAAAACCCTTTGACATGGAAGAGCTTAAGCTCATTATTGATAAAGCCTTAAATATATCACTGTTGAAAGCGGAAAACACCCTTTTAAAACAGCAACTTAAGGTGCAGCATGATCAGGATGAGCGTTATCGTATGATAGGCAGGGGCGCTAATATGCAGAAGGTTTATGAGGTGATTGATAAAATTGCTGATATTCGCTGCAATGTCATTATCGAAGGTGAATCCGGCACGGGTAAGGAACTGGTTGCCAGGGCTCTGCATTTTCAAAGTCAGTCTGCTGACAAGCCTTTTATTGTTATTGATTGTGGTGCATTAACTGATAGTCTGCTGCAAAGTGAATTATTTGGTTATGAAAAAGGGGCTTTTACGGGTGCTAATAAGCAGAAAAAGGGGTTGTTGGAAACTGCATCGGGTGGAACCTTATTTCTGGATGAAATATGTAATATCTCAGATACTATGCAGACTCAATTATTACGTGTTGTGCAAGAGCAGCAGATCATTCGAGTGGGAGGCCTGGAAACCATTGATATTGATGTACGCTTTGTAGTGGCAACGAACCAGCCCATGGATAAAATGGTACAGGAAGGTCGCTTTAGACATGATTTATATCATAGATTGAATGTTATTAATATTCAGGTTCCGCCTCTGCGTACCCGTTTAGAAGATATCAGTCTGTTGACAGAAGTGATGGTGAAACGTTTTGCAAAAAAATATAAGCGTAACATAGAGGGCTTTGATCAAGCTTCTATGCAATTACTACAAACTTATCACTGGCCCGGTAATGTCAGGGAGTTGAGTAATATTATTGAACGCAGCGTTGCATTATCAGATAAAGAAATTCTCCATCTGGATGAGATCCCGCAGTCTGCTGCACCTGGTGATGAAAACAGAAATCAAATTGATAGTGATCAACCTACTTTAGCTGAATTGGAAAAACGTTATATAGTTAAGCTATTGACTGAAAATAATGATAACAAAGAAAAAACCGCTGCCATTCTGGGTATTAATAAATCGACACTGTGGCGTAAATTAAAAAAATTTGGCTGATAACTTTTTGTATAAGTTGATGACTTCTGATATGAGTTGATGACTTCTGGTATGGGTTGATGACTTCTAGTATGAGTTGAGGACTCCTGGCAGGCAACTGTTAGCAGATAAAGATTGCAAATTGCATTTTTAACTTGCAATTTGCCATATTAACTAGCTGCAGTTTAAATGATTAATTTACTTAACTATCTGAATATTAATAAAATATATTGATTGGTATGATTTGTGCTTTATTCTATGCAATCTGGTGCTGGATCTTAATTTGATAAAGATTAGGTTTGTTTATAGCCCGGTAATGAAATTTAACTAACTAATAACTAACTAAATAATTAAGGAATATATAAATGCAACGTAGACATTTCCTGAAAAATACAATGGTAACTGGTGCTGCTGTTTTAGCTGCGTCCAGTGGTCTATTAGTACCCGGGCAAGTTTTTGCAGCATGGAACAAAGATGCTTTTACCGCAAAAGATGTTCCCGGAGCAATGAAAGGTGCAATTGGCAGCGATTCCGCTGAAACAAGTGACAAGATCAAAATCAAGGCTCCTCCTATCGCTGAAAATGGTGCGGTTGTACCTGTAACTATCAGCTCTACACTGGGAGATGTGAAATCAATTACTATTATCTCAGAAAAGAACGGTACCCCCTTAATTGCAAAGTTTAACATGGGTGCTGGTACTGAAGCTTATATTTCAACGCGTATTAAAATGGGTAAGACTTCTAATATTATTGCAATTTGTGAGTCTGGCGGTAAATTTTATAAAGCCCAGCAGGAAGTTAAAGTCACTATTGGCGGTTGTGGTGGTTAATTGACCCTTTTGAGGTCAATCACACTCATCTTATCAGCATTCATCTGAAGCGTTTCAGATGTAAGTAAATAAATACGAACAGGTAAAAAAAAATGGCAAAGAAGTCGATTAAAGTTCGCGCAAAAGCGAAAAATGATGTAATTACAGTTAAGGCTTTGATTACTCACATAATGGAAACCGGATTACGTAAAGATAAGAAAACAGGAAAAGTAATTCCAGCACATTTTATCCAGTCGGTTGATTGTGAACATAATGGTAAAGCGGCTATGAATGCAGAATGGGGCCCGGCAATATCTAAAAACCCGTATTTATCATTCAAAGTAGCAGGTAAATCAGGTGATACAATTAAGCTGACCTGGACTGATAATAAAGGTAATAGTGACTCACTGGAAGCTAAAGCTAAGTAAACTGGTTATATTAGCTTATATCAGGTTCAGTTTAAAAAAGCATAACAGAAATTTCTGTTATGCTTTTTGTTATTCCGGAAAGAGAAAATTTATAAAGACCAATTATTATGACAGAATCAGAATTTAATCAGCTAATTGATGATATTCTCATGCAGATAGAAGATGCTCTGGATGAGTTGGACAATGATATTGATTATGAATCCTCAGCGGGGATTCTTACCATCACTATGGAAAATAATTCACAGATTATTATTAACCGTCAGATTTCAGCCATGCAGCTCTGGTTAGCGGCAAAGTCAGGTGGTTTTCATTTTAATTATGATGCATTGAAAGGCTGGTATGATGATCGCAGTGGTGAACTTTTTCAGACCGCTTTAAATCGTTGTTTAACAGAACAGTCTGATGAAAGCATTAGTTTAGATTTCTCTCTTATCTAACATGAAATTGTACCGCTGCCTTATTTGCTATTTTAATATTAGCAAAGCGACAGCGGCAAAATTTAATGTTTGCTGACGGCTCTTAGCTAACTAGAGCAGCCTTGAGCGAATAAAAAGTTGCCACTGTCTTATTTGCTATTCTTTTTATATAAAGA
>DAOVUE010000130.1 GCA_030632745.1 Pseudomonadota bacterium
TGTCGTTGATATTGTAATACCATTGGCAACAGCTCCCGCATTAGGTCCAACCTGAAAATAGAATGAAGTCGCACCCGAACCAATAACCTCAATGCCATTGAATTGAGTTTTACTGGCTCTGTTTATTTCTTCTATAAGCTGTTGTACTTCTGTATCTAATGCGCCTCTATCCGTAGAACTATTCGTTGCATTAATAGACTGTACTGATAATTCACGAATACGCTGCAGATTATTTGAAATTTCATCATAGGCACCTTCAGATGTTTGTGCTAAAGAAATCGCATCCGCCGCGTTACGTACTCCCTGATTATAACCACGAATTTGAGCTGTAAAACGTGATGCAATTGCAAGACCTGCCGCATCATCTTTTGCACTATTAATGCGTAGACCTGAAGAAAGCCGCTGTAGTGATGTCTGCAGCATGGTAGAAGTATTATTTAAATTCCTCTGCGCATTTAATGAATAGATGTTAGTATTTATTACCTGTGCCATTGTTATTCTCCTTAAGCATAGTAATCAACAATATTTAAATCCTGTTCTCCTGAATCAATGGTATTTGATTCTGAATCATGGATATTTTCTGATAATTGTTCTTCGTCCGGCATAGTGGAATTACCATGCTCATTGTTTGAACCTGATTTTGAACCTAAGCCAGCTTCCTGCTGCTGTTTTTTATCCTGATGAGATACATTCACATCAACTTGTGAAAATCCATTCTCATTCAGCATTTCTTTTAATCTGGGTATGGCATTTTCCATTGCATCTCTGGTGGTCAGGTGCAATGAAGATATATTAACCACAGCCGTTTCGCCTGTTAATTTGACTGTCGCCTCAATCGGTCCCAGATGCATGGGATTAAGCTTTATTTTTGCATGTTGAATACCATTTGAAGCCATCATGGAAATTTGATTGGAGAAACCCTGATTCCAGCCCGCTTTACCAAGCATCGTTTTCACTTCTAAAGAAGCTGAATTCTGCAGATTTGCAAGGGGAGTAAAACTGGATCGTTCTACTACAGCAGTTTGTGCTGCTGCAGCACTTGCACTTGCACTTGCACTTGAGTGTGGAGTTTGCAGCATAGCAGCCGTTTTGAAATCATTTCTAAGAGTTTGAATAGTATCCTGGCCGGCTTTTAATTTTTCATCAAAATTTTTAACACTTACAATTGGATCCTCTGAAAGAGCATGCTTATGTGATAATTCTATCTACTGCCGCAACCCCTCCGGCTTCGATCGCGGAGTTGAAGCATTGGTGCTTTCCGCTCCAGCATGCAAAGCAATATCCTGAGGCAACTTAGCAGAGATAATTGATGAACTTGAATTTAACTGATTAACCGAAGTTTCAGATAAGATATTTTTCTTAATAGTAAGATTATTTATAGTCTTATGCTCTGAACCTATAGCATCAGCACTAACTACCTGATTAGCTGGTTGAGCAAAAAAAATTGGCTGAACTATTTTATTCAGTGCTGTTTCAGCTTCATCCAGGTCTTGATTTATGCTCTGTGAAATTTTTTGTTCATTGACTATTTCTTGATTTACTTTTTGTTCATCTTTTTTTTGTTCACTAACTTTTTGTTCACTTACGTCTTGTTCACTAAGAGTTTGTTCATTAATAACTTCTTTATTAACAAGAGCCTGTTGTTTGTTATTCTTCTGTTCAAAGATATTAGTCCGTGCAGAATTATTACCAGTCAATACAGTTATATGAGAGGGTTCAGGATCAACCGTTAATCCAGTAGTATTATTTATTTCATGTGGATTAGTTGTTTTATCAGCATTAGTTAATTCATGAGTATTAATCACTTCATTAGTTTTCGTTAGTTCATGAGTATTACTTAGTTCATCAGTATTAATCACTTCATCAGCTTTTATTAGCTCATGAATATTAATCACTTCATTAGTTTTCGTTAGTTTATGAGTATTATTTAATTCATGAAGAGTAATATCTTGATCTGCAGCAACTTCTTTGGCTGGCAATTCATTGCCGTCTTGTGGCAATGTTTTTTCTGTACCCTGGTTGACATCAGAACTTTCACCTTTATCCTGACCAACCTGTTGCATAAGAGCTGACTTAAAGCTATCAGTCTCTTTTACAGTACCAGAATCCTCAGTCAACGCATGATTCAAACGGGTTTCAGTCCCTTTTTGCGCTTCTGGTCTAATATTTAATAAAGTTTCTGTTTTCATTTTCTCATACGTCAAAAAATTAACTTCTAATTTTTATACAGTTCTTGTATAACTCTTGTATAAAGAGATAAGCAACAGTCATACCAACTTTTTATTTTTATAATATTTTGTGGATCATAGAGGTATTTGCAAAACATCAGATTTTCTTGCTTTTTGCCTCCCCCTTTTTCAAAGGGGGATAGAGGGGGTTTATGAACTTTAGGATTATCAAAAACTTAATTTTACAAAAAAGAAACCCTCTCAGTCCCCCTTTGAAAAAGGGGGAAGCTAAGAGCCGTTTTGCAAGAACCTCTATGGATATAAATAAGAGATAACGTATAAGCTGAATTATGAGCGAGGAAGACGGATAGGTGAGATCTGGAACCTGGAATTTAAAGCTTATTATTTATTCTTCTGTGAAAGAGAGCCTGATTAAACTCATCCATTTGTTTTTGTTCATTTTTGTTTACTATTGTCTGTTCTTCTGTGATGTATTTTTTAGTCACTTTATTATAAATTCTTTTTTTATTATGTTTTTCCATCCAGTGCTGTTTTTTCTGTTCGCAGATTTGTTTTTGTTTACTGATCTGCAGTCCAACAGCTTCAATACTACTATTTAAATTATTCATAAACTTTAAAATATCCTGCAAACGATTACTACCCACCCCTTGTCTGGAGAGATCCATCATCTGTTGATTATAAGCCTCACGATAGCTATACAGTTTTTGTAATTGGTCTTCAAGTTCCCGAACCTGAGACAAACATTGGGAATAGACAATAGCACTCTGCTGTTCTTGTTTTTCAGCCAGTCTGTTCACCGGCAGCATACGTTGTGATTTTAATTTAGACATAGGATTGAGAACTGAGGATGAAGGGTGATTGCAATATTATTGTCACAGTTATTATCATAGTTATTTTCATAGTTATTTTCATTTATTGTTTATATACATTAGCAGACGCAACTCCGGGTGATAGCGTAGATTGTACAGTGGTCATCCCCTGCTGCACCTGAGTAGGTTGTGTCATAATTGTGTGCAGATCATGTAAGCTGTCTTCAATATTCATAGCAGTATCCATTCTCTGATGCAAAAAGTCCATTAAGGATGGTTCCATTTCAATGGCTTCGTCAATATTTCTATCCGTACCATAAGCATAGGCACCTACACTGATTAAATCACGATTTTGCTGATACGTTGAATAAATTTGTTTAAAGCGTCTGGCCATTTCGAGATGACTTTTATCAGAAATTTCTGTCATCACACGGCTGATTGATGCCTCAATATCAATGGCAGGATAATGACCCATTTCAGCCAGAGTTCGGGACAATACAACATGTCCATCTAAAATAGCCCTCGCTGCATCAGCAATCGGATCCTGTTGATCATCACCTTCTGTTAAAACCGTATAAAATGCTGTAATCGAACCACCGCCTTTTTCACCATTGCCTGCCCGTTCAACTAAAGCAGGCAATTTAGCAAACACAGAAGGCGGATAGCCTTTTGTTGCCGGTGGTTCGCCAATAGCCAAAGCTATTTCACGCTGAGCCTGGGCAAAACGCGTAAGGGAATCCACCAGCAATAAAACATGCTTGCCCTGTTCGCGGAAATTTTCAGCAATACTGGTAGCCACCTGAGCTCCATGCAGGCGCATAACAGGAGACTGATCAGCCGGTACCGCAACCACAACAGAACGGGCCATCCCTTCCGGCCCTAAAATATTTTCAATAAATTCCTTGACCTCACGACCCCGTTCCCCAATAAGACCAACCACTATCACATCAGCATCAGTAAATTTTGTCATCATGCCTAACAAGACACTTTTACCCACACCACTACCGGCAAATAATCCCATTCGCTGACCACGTCCTACTGTCAATAAAGCATTAATGGAACGAACCCCCACATCCATGGGAGTATTGATTGGATCTCTTGATAATGGATTCATTATCTTGCCGGATAGAGGAGCTGTATGGCTGTTTTTTAAATCACCCTTACCATCCAGAGGATTACCTGAGCCATCAATAACACGACCTAATAATTCATTCCCCACCGGCACTTTATAAGCACTGGCCGAAGGTATAACCCTGGCATTGGGTAAAATACCCTCAATTCTCATGGTAGGCATAAGATAGAGTCTATCCCCTGCAAAGCCAACCACTTCAGTTTCAATAAATTTTTTATCTGCTCCTTCTACCAGACAACGGCTGCCTATAGCAGATTGACAGCCCACAGCCTCCAGAGTCATCCCCACCATCCGGGTCAGTCGGCCTTCAACAATTAAAGAAATCGGATTATTTTCAATATCATCACAATGACTTTTCAGACTTTGTGCCCATTGTGAGGCAAAATCGGGTATAGAGCCTTCAGCAAGTAAGGAGCTAGAGCCTTCAGCAGGCAAAAAGCCTTCAGCAGGCAAAGAGCCTTCAGCAAGTAAAGAGCCTTCAGTGGATAAAGAGCCTTCAGCGGATAAAGAGCCCTCAGCAAGTAAAGAGCCTTCGCCAGGAAAAGGATTATTCATTGCTTAGACATCATTTATTATCATCCATTATTTCATCATCCTTTCTTCCGTCTCCTGCTCTTTCATCACCCAGGATTCTAGCCGCTATTTCAGCCAGACGAGTTTCAATACTGGCATCAATATGTGAATTTTCTGTATCAATGTAACACCCGCCGCGGTTTAACGTGGGATTTTCACTAATTGACCACCCCCTTTCTTCCATGGACGGATTGTCTTGTGCATTATCTTCTGCTGATAATTTCATACTTTCTCGAATAATTTCAGCATCCAGGGGATTTAAATGTACTTTGATTTTTTGCGAATTTGAGGGTAATATAGAAATTGCCTGTTTAAGCACAGCTACAATTTGTTCTGGATTAACAGTAATCTCACGGCGAATAATTTGTCTCGCAGTCGCCATAGACAAGGCAAGCAATTCTTCTTCAACACTCTTATTAACCTGCTCCAAAGGTTCAGATAACAACTTTAAAATCTGTTCAAAACGTTTAACTGTCTGTGCAACTTCAGTCTGACCCTCCTCAAGCCCCTGTTGCCGTCCTTCATCAATACCCTGAGTCAAACCTGCCTGATAACCTTCATTTTTACCTAATTGAAGCCCTTCATCATAAGCCTGTTGTTGTAAATCTTCTAATTGTCTGGCCGTCACCCGCCCTGCGTGTTCCTCTTCCTGCTGCTGTATACTCTGAACATGCGGAGCTTCCCATCGTTCATAAGCAGTCTGACTAGCACCAGAGATCACTTTATTTGCATCATTGTCAGACATAGTCATCACCACCTGAAGTCAGAGCAATATCACCAGCATCTGCCATACGACGGGCCACACCAAGAATTTCCCGTTGTGAATCTTCTACTTCACTGAGTTTAACCGGGCCACTGGCTTCCAGGTCATCACGCAGCATTTCAGCCGCTCGCTTAGACA
>DAOVUE010000080.1 GCA_030632745.1 Pseudomonadota bacterium
GTTTGGAATTCAATAAGCTTTTTGCTCTGACACAATAAGGGCAATACTGAGTAATATAAATAGTAATTTCTGCTTGTGCTTTTGACATTTGATATCCCTTTTGATTATGAACCATGATTCATTGGCAGATTATCCTTTTCCCAGGCCAATATACCACCGCGCAGATTATGTACTTTTTCAAAGCCCTTTTTCTTTAACATGCCACATGCTCGGCCTGACCGGCTACCTGAGCGGCAGCCTAAAATAACATTTTTTTCTTTATATTTCTTTAGCTCATCAACTCGTGAAGATAAAGCACTCAAAGGAATGTGTACAGAGGCTTTAATATGACCCGAGCTGTATTCTTTATCTTCCCTTACATCAACAATGATACTTCCGGCCTCATGACTCATTAACTGCACTGTCTGCTGGGGACTAATATCATAACCGGACTTCAAAAATGAATTAATAATCATTCCCAGAAGGAAAAACCAAACTAATATCATAACCCAGTTTATCTCAACAAATTCGTTTAAATGTTCCATTTTTAACAATCCTGAATATAAATAAGCAGTTTATATCTGCAAAAACACATAAGCATAGCAAAAAAAAGCTTAAGATGAAAAGCAGAATGACAAATCATAGCTAATTTAAGCGTTTTAATTTCAAAAAGAATACATCATATACATTAAAGGGCGGGGTGTAGAGTAATTAAAAGCCTTATCAGGAAAACTTTAAATTTATTATTTTGAGTTCCTTAAGCAATAAAATTGGCTGAAATTATTTTGAGTAAAAATAAAATTCTTAAAATAACTTTTGTTCATTATGTATTACTCAAGAGCCTTCAGCCAAACTTGAAATTTAGCTACCATCGTTTTGGCACAGGATAAGGTAGAGTAAAAAAGCAGCAACTCTACCTAATAACATAAAATACCAAATAAGATGGTTGGGAAATTTTAAGTTACATTAGAAGAAAGCCATTCACCAAAGTTAAATCTGCCATTCAACTATATTCCTGAACTTACTATTCCTGAGCTCTGCAGAGGAATAAATAGTCATTAGAGCATTTAAGGCTGAATAGTACAGAAAACTTCACGCATCATACCAATTAAGCGTAATGTTCTGGCATCACCCACACGATAATAAACCCGGTTTGCATCCTTTCGGGAAGCCAGAATACCTTTATCTCTTAAAATAGCGAGATGTTGTGAAATATTACTTTGTGATGTACCTACTTTCTCAACAATATCCTGAACACTAATTTCTTCAGCACCTAAAGTACATAAAATTTTTAGACGCAGCGGGTGAGACATCGCTTTAAGCGAGCGGGAGGCTCGATCGATATCTTCATCACGTGACATTAAATCCAGATTCGAATCACAATCATTACGCTCGTTACGATCCTTAAGGTTAAATTGATCTGCCATATTCTGTTCTTCCCATTTTCTGTTCTTCCATGTGTCTGCAAACATAGTATCTGCAAATAGTTGAGTTATATAACTATAACATTATACTATAATATTACTAATATCTATAAAATTTATTAAATAATTTCAATTCCAGGTCTAATTAGGGATGCCAAAACTTGCAAAAGAGACTATTTAACCCCATAATTTATATAATTAATCATTACTTGTTCTAATTAAGTTCTTTATTAAAAAGAAATTATAAAGAAGAATACCATCAAAAAAATTATGTCAAAAATGCCAAAACCTCTGGCTCTGATTATTCTGGATGGCTGGGGCTATTCTGAAGATCCTGAGCACAATGCGATTCTTGAGGCTAAAACGCCAGCCTGGAATAAGATATGGGACAAATACCCGCATACTCTGATTAAAGCGTCTGGTGCAGAAGTAGGTTTGCCTGCAGGGCAAATGGGTAATTCTGAAGTCGGGCATCTTAATATTGGTTCTGGTCGTGTTGTTTATCAGGAATACACTCGCGTCAGTCGTGCTGTTCGTACCGGATCATTTTTTACCAACTGTACACTGACAGATGCCGTTGATCAAGCCCTGGAAAATAATTCTGCATTACATATCATGGGGCTGCTTTCCCCCGGAGGTGTTCATAGTCACGAGTGTCATATTCATGCTATGGCCAAACTAGCCGCTGAACGCGGCCTGGATAAAATATACCTGCATGCTTTTCTTGATGGCCGTGATACTGCCCCTAAAAGCGCAGCAGAATCAATAAAAGCTATGCAGAAAGTTTTCGATGAGCTGGGAAAAGGTCAGTTTGCTACGGTTATTGGCCGTTATTATGCTATGGATCGAGACCATCGCTGGGATCGGATAAAATCAGCCTATGACGCCATTGCTGACGGAAAGGGGCTCTTTACTGCCAAATCAGCTATAAAAGCACTGGAACTCGCCTATGAACGGGGCGAGTCAGATGAATTTGTTCAGGCCACCACCATCGTTCCAAAAGGCAAAAAAGCGCTGCAAATGGAAGACGGTGATGTCATGGTTTTTATGAATTATCGTTCTGATCGGGCACGTCAGATTACACGACCTTTTATTGAAGATAATTTTGAAGCATTTAAACGCGACCGCCTGTTCAAATTAGGTCAATTTATGAGTCTGACCGAATATTCTTCCAAATTCGATGTTCCAGTGGCTTTCCCGCCAGAACGATTAACCAATGTTTTTGGTGAATATATTTCAAATCTGGGCTTAAACCAGCTGCGTATCGCCGAAACAGAAAAATATGCTCATGTCACTTTTTTCTTTAATGGCGGAGAGGAAGAACCCTTTCCTTATGAAGATAGAATTCTGATTAATTCACCCGATGTCGCCACTTATGATCTGCAGCCTCAGATGAATGCCCCTGAGTTAACGGAAAAATTAATTGCTGCAGTAAACTCTGAGCAATATGATGTTATCATCTGCAATTTTGCCAATCCGGATATGGTTGGGCACACAGGCAACGAAGCAGCTACCATACAGGCCATTGAAGCTCTTGATACGTTTATCAAACAAGTCTGCCGTGCAGTCCTTGACATAGGAGGTGAGTTATTACTTACTGCCGATCACGGCAATGCAGAGCTTATGCGCAATAAGAAAACCGGCCAGGCTCATACAGCACACACCTGTAATCCAGTACCTTTTGTGTATCTCGGGCGTGATGCTGTGATGACAGAAACCGGTGCATTATCCGATATTGCACCGACCATGTTATATCTCATGGGGCTTGAAATTCCTTCTCAAATGAATGGGCGTTCCCTGGTCACTTTAGCTGATGATATTGAAGAACCCGACGAATAAAGAGCTTCTTAAGCCTATCTGTGTTAAACAATATCGACTGCTTCTGCTATTGCTTTTATTACCCATGCTAATGATTACTCCCGGCTTTTTAGCAGCAGAAGACGCTCCCGGTCATACACTCAAACAAAAAGAGCTCAAACAACTACGAAAAGAAATAAAAACCTTACAAAAAAATTTAACACAACAGCAAAGTAAAAAATCACAACTGCAGGAAGATATTAAGTTATCTGAACAAGCCATTGCTGATAATGCCCGCCAGCTATTTATCATACAACAGCAGGCTCAACAGCTAAGCGAAGATTTATCAATCTTGAACGATGCACTATCACAGCAGACAAAAAATCTTGTGATGCAGCAGCAATTACTCTCCAGCCAGCTGCAAACAAGCTATGCTATTGGACGTCAGGAGTTTCTTAAGTTATTACTCAACCAGCAAAATCCTTCTACAGTCAGTCGAATTATGACTTATTATGATTATTTTCATGCTGCACGTCAGAAACAAATTGAACAGGTTAATGACTTATTACAATCTCTTGATCAGGATAGACAGCAGATTAACATCACCTCTTCGGAGCTGCGTGAAAAGCAATATCAACTCAAACAGAAACAACAGCAGCTGGACAAACAACAGCAGCAGAGAAATGAGCTGGTTGCAGCATTAGACCATGATATTGCCTCTAAAGATAAGCAATTGAGTAACCTGCTGCTCAATGAAAAGAATCTTACCACGCTGATAAAAGAACTTAAGAAAACAATGGAAGAGATGGCAGCATCTCTGACACAACTGCCGACAAAGACAAAATTCAAAAAACAACGCGGTAAACTTTACTGGCCCGCAACAGGAAAAGTAAAAAACCTATTTGGTCGCTGGCGCAGTATCGGCCAGGTAAAATGGCAGGGAATTATTATTAAAAGCCGGGCCGGCACACCTGTTTATTCTATCTCTCACGGTCGAATCGCCTATTCTGACTGGCTCAGAGGTTATGGTCTGATCACCATCATTGACCATGGTGAGGGTTATATGAGCTTGTACGGGCATAATCAGACACTATTGAAAGAAGTAGGGGACTGGGTTGAGAATAACGAAATAATAGCAACAGTCGGCAGCAGCGGCGGCCTAAAAAAATCAGGATTGTATTTTGAAGTCCGGTACAATGGAGAAGCCTCTAATCCCGCCCGCTGGTGCAAAAAAAAGCGTCGTTAGTCACTCATTTATATCCTGAGGCTAGATAAGCCAATTATTACATGATAGGCTAATACCCAAACAACTTGAAAAGTTGATTGATTTTTCTGTCATTTTATGGAGCAGTGGATGTTTAAAGTTTATTCGGCAATAATTTTTTCTCTATCATTCAGCTTTGCCGGTCTGCTGCCGTCAGCGATCCACGCACAGGTTGATAGCGAAGCTGTTAAGAGCGGAGCAAAAGAACCTCTTCCACTGGATATTCTTAAAGAATTTACTGATGCATTCGGCAGTATAAAAAGTGATTATGTAGAAGATATTGATGATAAAACCATCCTGAAAAATGCCATAAAAGGTATGATGTCGGGTCTTGACCCACATTCCAGCTATCTTGATGAGCAGGGATTTAAACATTTAAAAGAAGGCACTTCCGGAGAATTTGGAGGTCTGGGCATTGAAGTAGGATTGGAAGATGGCCTGATTAAAGTTATTTCTCCCATTGATGATACACCTGCCCAAAAAGCAGGTATCCAGTCAGGTGATCTGATCTTTCGTATTGATGACAAACCCGTCAAAGAAATGGATCTGGATGAAGCCGTCAAACTGATGCGCGGTAAAGTTGGAACAGAAATAAAACTTGCCATTATACGTGAGAATCA
Organism: Pseudomonadota bacterium; assembly: GCA_030632745.1. Classification (GTDB taxonomy): domain Bacteria; phylum Pseudomonadota; class Gammaproteobacteria; order GRL18; family GRL18; genus GRL18. The sequence continues at coordinate 5,085 of DAOVUE010000080.1, forward strand.
TGACAAACCATTAATCATCAAATTAAAACGGGCCATTATTAAAATAAAAAGTGTTAAATTTCGTCTGCTGGAAAAAGATTATGCCTATATCAGAATTTCCAGTTTTCAATCCAGAACAGCACAACAACTCAAAAAATCCTTAAAATCACTGCTTAAAGAAAATGATCAGCAAGCCCTTAAAGGTCTGATTTTAGATTTAAGAAATAATCCGGGGGGACTTCTTAATGGCTCAGTCGATGTTGCTGATATCTTTTTAAATCAAGGTTTAATTGTGTATACTCAGGGACGAATAAAAAACTCTGAGCTCAAATTTTCAGCCACTCATGGTGATGCCCTTAAGGGTGCGCCTATCGTTGTGCTGGTTAATAATGGCTCTGCTTCGGCATCAGAAATTGTAGCTGGTGCTCTGCAGGATCATAAACGTGCTATTATTATGGGCTCCGATACCTTTGGCAAAGGTTCCGTACAAACTATAAAGCCGATTACAAAAACAACCGCTATTAAGCTAACAACGGCACTTTATTACACGCCATCAGGTCGTTCAATACAAGCTGAGGGCATTATCCCTGATATCAAGCTCGCCAATATCAGCCTGACTGAAAAAGAAAAGAAATCATTTAATCAACTTAAAGAAGCTGACTTAAAAGGCCATTTAGAACAAACAAACAAAAAGGCTGCGGACCATGGAAAGAAAAAACAATCTTCCGACTCTGAAAAAAGTGCCAAAGATAAAAAATCATCCGCACAGGCTGATAGTGAAAAAAATACTGATTATGGACTGCACGAAGCATTGAATCTTCTTAAAGGAATCAATATTCTTAGTGCAAAAAAAACCATTAACAAATAATATTTATTGTGATGACACTTTATAGTATTAAGCAGACTAAAAAAAATATACCAGCAATAAAATGCGTTAGTAAAGTATTGCTATTAATATGTCTTATTATTAGTTCAACAAGCTGGGCTCAGAATAAAGCTTCTACAGTCAATAACTTGCCCCTGGATAAGAAGCCAAAAACAAATTATGTAGCTATTATTATTGATGATCTGGGTTATAAAATTAAGCATGATCAGCGCGCCGTGCAATTACCCGGCAAAGTAACCTTTGCCTTTTTGCCTCATACCCCTCACGTCAAAAAGCTGGCTGAAACAGTCCATTCTAAGGGCAATGAAATTATGCTTCATTTACCTATGCAGTCAGTTGAAACGCTTTATCTGGGTCCTGGAGCACTCACTAATAGTATGAATGAACAGGAGTTTAAACATTCTGTACTTAAAAGTATTCAATCAATACCTTATGTCAAAGGTATTAATAATCACATGGGAAGTCTCATGACCAGTCAAAAGGAATCTATGCAGTGGCTAATGGATGAAGTCACCAAAACAGATTTGTTCTTTGTAGACAGTCGAACCACTGCTGACACAGTAGCAGAACAAACAGCCAATCAATACAATATTCGCAATACCCGGCGTAATGTATTTCTTGACCATGAACGCAACCGCCCGGCCATTGAGTTTCAATTTGAACGCCTGATTAGATTGGCTAAGAAAAATGGCAGTGCCGTAGCTATCGGACATCCATTCCCGGAAACACTTAAAATTCTCGAAGAAAAAATACCCCAGCTTGAAGCTGCCGGCATTCAGCTCATTACGGTATCTGAACTCATAAAGCAGAACAACCTTTCTATTACCCAGGCTAAAGCACAGACTAAAGCTCAAAAAAGCAATCGCTTAATAAATTCTAAGCCGAACACTCCGTTATTAAGCCATACCGACTCAACAAAGCAATTAAAACATTCAATCCATCAAAAACAAAAAAGGAGTCAAACACCATGGCAAATGTCCTTATCCCGCTCGCCCGGGGCTGTGAAGAACTAGAAGCCGTTACAATTATTGATCTGTTACGCAGAGCCGAAATTA
>DAOVUE010000063.1 GCA_030632745.1 Pseudomonadota bacterium
AAATTACCACAGCATTATAATAATTCCCACTATCTTCAACTCACTCCGCAGCACTTACAACTGCTTCAAGCTAAAAAAAACTCTTACGGCCCTGTCTATGTTGATTTCACTGCAGGTCAAAGCGCACATAGAAGACTTTTTGGTGGTGGCAAGGGACAGACTATAGCCAAAGCAGTCGGCTTAAATAAACTATCACATCCTGTTATTTTAGATGCTACTGCCGGTATGGGAAAAGATGCTTTTGTGTTTGCTGCTTTGGGGGCAAAAGTTATTCTAATGGAACGTTCCCCCATTTCCGCAGCATTACTGACAGATGGACTGCAGCGTGCTGCTTTGGATAATAACATTGCAGATATTATTAATAATATGACATTTCTTTTTGCTGATGCACGGCAGATCAACAGCACCGTTCAATTAAACGAAACACCGGACATTGTCTATCTGGATCCCATGTTCCCTCACAGAAAGAAATCTGCATTAGTTAAAAAAGAAATGTTAGCGTTTCAAAGCTTGATAGGTGATGATAATGACAGTAATGAATTACTTGAAATAAGCAGAAAAACAGCAAACAAAAGAGTAGTAGTGAAACGCCCGATAAAAGCACCCTTCCTGGATAATTGTAAACCTTCATACTCCATGACAATGAAAAAACACCGCTTTGATATCTATATCACTTAAGGTACTTGCAAAACTGCTCTTAGCTTCCCCCTTTTAAAAAGGGGGAGGCAAAAGAAAAAGCTGAGAGGTTAAGCCTGCATCCGCAAACTGACATTGAATAAAGAAAAAACACCAAATAAAATAATAATACCACCCGCCAGGTAGCGTACCCAGTTTTTGCGGATAAAACTTGATAAACCTGCGGCAAAAAAGCCCATGGCCAGTAACATAGGTAAGGTTCCCAGGCCAAAGCTGAGCATTAATAAGCCCCCTTCAATAGCATTGCCTGTGGAAATAGACCAGAATAAAATAGAATAAACCAGACCACATGGCAGCCAGCCCCACAACATTCCCAGAATTAAAGCCTGAAACGGTGTTTTCACCGGAACAAGTCGACGACTCAAAGGTTCAATTCGTTTCCAGATAACCCCTCCTGCTTTCTCAATTTTACGTAAGCCTGCCCACCAGCCGCCAATATAAAGGCCTAATGCAATCATAAAAAGTGCTGCAAAAATTTGTAAGCCAAATTGAATATTATGTAAAACAGGTAAGTTGCTGGCCAGCATACTGATGCCGCCCACCAGGATACCGGCAAAAGTATAACTTATAAGCCGCCCGCTATTGTAGGCCAGTAAATAAGGATAAAGCTGTTTTTTAGACTGGACTGAATTGGCATTAGCTGCATTATTTACTGAATCAATACCAAAGGTCAATGCACCCACAATGCCACCGCACATACCCACACAATGTATTCCACCCAAAAGACCGGCAATAAAAGCGGCCAGATAAGATGCTTCAACGGGCATAGTGACAACTCCTGTTGCTATGGGCTAAGAAGGTCATCTGTTGTCGACCAGAGGTTCTTTGTTTAAAGGCTTCTATCATAATTCATTATCAGGGGTGCATGATCAGAAAAACGCTGATCTTTATATATGGACGTGGATACTAACTTTTCTGTAAGAGAGGGTGATATCACCTGATAGTCAATACGCCATCCGGTGTTATTTGCCCATGCCTGTCCCCTATTAGACCACCAGGTATATTGATCTGCCTCCTGATTAAGCACACGAAAGCCGTCAACCATCCCGATTTCATCACCAAAAAGCTGATCCAGCCAGGCACGTTCTTCAGGTAAGCAGCCGGATCTTTTTTTATTGCCATTGAAATTTTTTATATCAATTCTTTTATGCACAATATTCCAGTCACCACAAATAATATATTCACGGGAACTGTCTGCCATATTTTTAAGTATGGGATTCAGGTGCTGTAGAAATTCCATTTTATGTAATTGACGTTCATCCTTTGATGAACCTGACGGCAAATAGAGCGAAGCAATACTTAAATTACCAAAATCTGCCTGCAGATAACGGCCTTCCGTATCCGCAATTTCCCATCCTAAACCGCTGATGATCTTATCAGGCTCTTTTTTTGAATAAATAGCAGTACCGCTATAACCTTTTTTTACTGCATCAAAAAAGTAACGAAAATAACCCTGCGGGGAAAAAACAGCGGCATCTAATTGTTCTAATTGTGCCTTAGTTTCCTGAATACAAACAACATCGGGAGACTCTGCCTGCATCCATTCAAAAAAACCTTTTTTTGCTGCAGCGCGTATGCCATTTAGATTGGCAGAAATAACTTTCATAATAATTTTTTATGTGCTTTATTAAACCCAGGGAGGTCTATTCATGGAATGTTAAATAGTAGGATGATTATAACTTATTCTAGGGTATAATTCATTGTAAATAAGAAATGACTACTATGTCTGTTTAACTGGAAACTGGAAGCAATTATGCGAGATTATCAACAAGACTTTATTGAATTTTCTATTGATACAGGAGTACTTCGTTTTGGTGAATTTACACTCAAATCAGGTCGAATAAGCCCTTACTTTTTTAATAGTGGTTTATTTAACAGCGGTGGCTCATTAGCTAAATTAGGAAGGTTCTATGCCCGTGCACTGGTGGACAGTCAGGTTGAGTTTGATATGTTATTTGGTCCTGCTTATAAAGGTATACCCCTTGCATCAACGTGCTCTATTGCACTTGCCGATGAACATCAGAGGGATTTACCTTATAGTTTTAATCGTAAAGAAGCTAAAGACCATGGCGAGGGAGGAATAATTGTCGGTTCAGCTCTAAAAGACAGGGTCATGATCATTGATGATGTCATTTCTGCCGGAACTTCAGTCACAGAATCCATTGATTTAATTAACCGGGCTGATGCATCACCCGCAGGTGTTGTCATTGCACTGGACAGACAGGAAATAGGAAAAAAAGACGTATCTGCCATAAAAGAAATAGAGGATAATTATAATATCCCGGTTATCAGTATTATTAAATTAGAAAATCTAATCACTTATCTGCAGGATAATACTCAACTGGCACAATACTATAGTAAAGTTCAGGCTTATCGTGACCGGTATGGCGCTTAATTTTAACTTCCTCTCGGTGATATCATCCTCTTTTCATAAAAAAGAGGATGATATCTCAAAGTCTAAAACTTTTTACTGAATTTAATCTCATACGTTTCCTGATTACTTTCAGGTTTAATTTCAATCAGGAAATTAACAACTTCTCTGCTCTGTACGCCGACCTGAGCAATATAGTAAACAGCCTGACCCTCCTGAATTTCTCTAAATTCCAGTTTTTGACTTTGTCCCATCAGATTCTTCAACACTCCAGTCACTTTTGATTTGACACCAGTAGGCGTTCCAGTACCCTTTTCCATTACTGAAACATTAACCAGAGCATAATTTTTACTACGCTTTAATCCATATTGCTTAGTCATTTCTGACGGCAGAGAATCCGTTGGAAAAGCATTAACATAAACAATATGATCCGCATATTCCTTGGAATTATCAGCCTGAACCTGAGTTGTCAGTATGAACAATAATGTGCAAAAAACTATGACGATTTGTTTGAATGAATTAAGTTTAAACAGCTGCATAAAATACCCCTTTAATTATTTAATCGATTGATTAGCTTAAGAGTAGCAGTTAAAAATAAAGATGCAATCCGTATTTACCGAAAAGTAACAATTTAGTGAAAATATTTTCATTTTCAGGAATCAAATTTTGGATGAAAACAGGGGACACTTTTTTCCGGGAATGTTTACACAGTCCCGAAAAGACAGTTATTTAACACATTTAGCTTTGCTAAAGACTATGGGTTTTTCTTAGGTCGTGCAGCACGTTTACGTTCATTTTCTGTCAATAGACGTTTGCGAACCCGGATACTTTCAGGAGTCACTTCAACCAGCTCATCTTCATCAATAAACTCCAGAGCCTGTTCCAGAGACATCTTAATCGGTGTAGTCAATGTAACCGCTTCGTCTGTACCGGAAGCACGTACATTGGTCAATTGCTTAGCCTTAAGAGCATTCACTACCAAATCATTTTGGCGTGAATGAATACCAATCACCATACCTTCATAAATATCAACACCATGACCAATAAACAGTCTGCCGCGATCCTGCAGATTAAACAAACCAAATCCTACCGAAGTTCCCTGAGCATTACTGATCAGCACGCCATTATTACGCTTGGCAAACTCACCCTGAACCACAGGGCCATAATGATCAAAGTTATGATAAAACAGGCCGCTGCCTGATGTAGTGGTCATAAATTCAGTCTGAAAACCAATCAGCCCGCGAGAAGGCACTACATATTCCAATCTCACCCGACCTTTACCGTCAGGCACCATATTTTTCAGTTCGCCTTTTCGCTCACCTATTTTTTCCATAATGCTGCCCTGATGTTGATCTTCAACATCGAGCATAACATCTTCAAAAGGCTCGCACATGACACCATCAACTTCTTTGTAGATCACTTCCGGTCTGGAAACACCCAGTTCAAAGCCTTCACGACGCATATTTTCAATCAATACACCCAGATGCAATTCACCACGACCTGAGACTTTAAACTTATCCGGATCTTCGGTCTGTTCAACTCTCAGTGCTACATTGTGCAGTAATTCTTTTTCCAGACGATCTTTTATCTGACGGGAAGTAACGAACTTTCCTTCACGTCCCGCAAAAGGTGAATTATTCACCTGAAAAGTCATGGTCACCGTGGGTTCATCAATGGTCAGTGCCGGTAAAGCCTGCACTGCACCAGGATCACACAGTGTATCAGATATATTAAGTCCTTCAATACCACAAAAAGCAATAATATCACCCGCCTGAGCTTCTTTAACTTCAATGCGCTCCAGGCCTTTAAAGCCGAATAATTTTAATATTTTGCCTTTGCGCTCATTCCCTTCAGCATCAACAATAACCACCTGTGCATTAGACTGAATCGTGCCCTGCTTAATTCGACCAATACCAATGACACCGATATAGCTATTATAATCCAGACTGATCACCTGCAGCTGAAAAGGTGCATCAACATCCACATCAGGTGGAGATACTTTTTCCACAATAGTTTCGAACAGAGGTGTCATATCACCTTCACGTACATCATCTTCCAGAGAAGCATAACCATAAATAGCTGATGCATAAACAATGGGAAAATCAAGCTGTTCATCCGTTCCATCCAGACGATCAAACAAATCAAAGGTCTGATCAATCACCCAGTCCGGACGGCCGCCGTCACGATCAATTTTATTGACTACTACAATAGGATTCAAACCTAGTTCAAAGGCTTTCTGCGTAACAAAACGTGTCTGAGGCATTGGACCTTCAACAGCATCAACCAATAGACAAACACAATCTACCATTGATAAGACTCGCTCTACCTCACCACCAAAATCGGCGTGTCCCGGTGTGTCCACAATATTGATATGATAGTCATTCCATTCAATGGCTGTATTTTTGGATAAAATCGTGATACCACGTTCCTTTTCCAGATCATTGGAATCCATCATACGCTCTGATACTTCATCACGTTCGTCAAAAGTACCTGATTGCTTAAGCAATTCATCAACAAGGGTTGTTTTACCATGATCAACGTGAGCAATGATGGCAATATTTCTGATTTTATTAATATCTTTCACTGTGAAAGTCCGAAAATAAACTGTGGTTAAAAGAATAGAAAACAAAGTAATTCTAAAACGAGGCATTATAGCGGATTGTTTGTTATAAATCAGAAATTATTTTAAAAATACACTGATATAGCCAAACGTAAAAGCTATTTACTCCGGCGATTTTTTGATAATTTCTATATCAAAGACAATCCCGTCAACTCCTATAGTCTTAACCTGAGTGCCTATGGGTGCATCTTCACCTTTCACCCGCCAGGTTGAATCATCTACTTTTATTTTACCTGTGCCGTTAATAATAGGTTCAACCAAAGTAAAGGTTCGTCCTATATATTGTTCTGCGCGGCGATTTAAGTGTGATACTTCCTGTTCTTTTGCGGGGAAAAACTTACTGAAAAAACGCCACAAAACAATACTGCCAATTGAAAATAAAGCCAGCAGAATGAACTGTGCCTGCCAGCTCAGATCGGGCATGAATGACATCACAAGACCAACACCCGCTGCAGCAAGACCTATCCAGAGAAAAAAGACTCCGGGACTTAATATTTCCAGAAAAATGAAAACTGCTGCAATGCTTAACCAGTGCCAGAATTCCAGTTGAGTAAATATTGATTCCATCAGCTAATCCCTCTCGACTTAATGCAATTAATCCGTTTTATCATTATTTTTATAAACTTCTTTAGTCAGTTCAGCAATTCCCCCTATAGAGCCTATCAGGCTGGACGCTTCTAACGGCATAAAGACCAACTTTTGATTTTCAGCACTGCCGATTTCTTTTAATGCTTCAACGTATTTAATGGCAACGAAATAGTTAATCGCATTAACATTACCTTTATCAATGGCCTGAGAAACCATCAAAGTCGCTTTTGCTTCTGCCTCGGCCAGCCGTTCTCTGGCCTCCGCTTCACGGAATGCCGCTTCACGTTCACCTTCAGCCTGCAGAATGACAGCCTGTTTTTCACCTTCTGCACGAAGAATTTCTGACTGACGTTGTCCTTCAGCTTCCAGAATATTAGCTCGTTTTTCACGCTCTGCTTTCATTTGTCGCGCCATTGAATCAACTAAATCCTTTGGTGGAGAAATGTCTTTAATTTCAATACGATTGGCTTTCACACCCCATGGAGTCGTTGCATCATCCACCACGTTTAATAGCTGAGAATTAATCTCATCACGCTTTGATAATAATTCATCCAGATCCATGGATCCCATCACGGTACGAATATTCGTCATGGTCAGATTCAAAATTGCGTGTTCCAGATTATTAACTTCATAAGAAGCCAGCGCACTATCCATTACCTGAAAAAAGATCACACCATCCACTCTCACCATGGCATTATCTTTGGTAATGACTTCCTGAGACGGTACATCCATAACCCGTTCCATCATATTGACTTTATGGCCGATAGCATACATGACTGGAATAATCAAATTTAAACCCGGTCGTAATGACTTAGTATAGCGGCCAAAACGCTCCACGGTATATTCCATACCCTGATCCACTTTCTTTACCCCCAATACCACCAGGGCAATTGCCAGACCTAAAAAAACCAGTGCAAATGTATCAAAACCAAGCATATTATTTCCCCTTTTTTCATCTATTGCGTAGTTGCAAATAGTTGCAAAATATTCTATTTAAGCTATCAAGGATAATTGACTGAGGCCAAGTGTTCAAGAAAAATAAATTTTAACCTTCAAAACTGTTAAAATGTTCTCTTTTTATACAATTTTTCATACGACTTTTTATACAACTTTTCATACCACAACGGCGAACTTATGGCAAAAAAGCGCTATCTTAAACCATCAAAACGATTAATGCGTCATGTAGGACGTGCGATTGCTGATTTTAATATGATCACTGGAGGTGACAGGATCTTATTAGGTGTTTCCGGCGGTAAGGATTCAT
>DAOVUE010000119.1 GCA_030632745.1 Pseudomonadota bacterium
GGGATTATGTAATAGGGAAATGCAAAAACTTAAAGCTAATTACAGAGCGTTCCATTTATTTCCTTTAAGCTTCCTTTGAAACATAAGCCCGCACTCCGAAGCACGTATTGCCAAGCACCATTCCCGAACGACTCCTATGGTTGTAAAGAAGACCCAGAGCACCTAAGAATATAAGAACCCAAAGTTGGAAAATTTATTATTTAAAGTGTAATATCTGTTGTTTCTAATAGATTAAACAAAAATTACTTGAGAATAACTATATGAGAGATAATCCGTTACTGGATTTCAATGGTCTGCCCCGTTTTGCTCAGATTGAAGTAGAACATGTCATACCGGCTATCGAACAGTTACTGGCTGAAAATCGCAGCCGTTTAATAGAATTATTGTCTGAGACCAATACACCGTATAGCTGGGACAATATATTGCAGCCAATGCAGGAAATGGGTGACAGACTGAGCCGTGCCTGGTCTCCTGTCAGTCATCTTAATGCTGTTAATAATTCTCCTGAATTACGGGCTGCTCATGAACATTGCTTAGCCTTACTCAGTGAATATCACACTGAATTAGGACAAAATGGTGCACTGTATGATGCCGTTAAAACGATTGCTGATAGTGATCAATACCCGTCTCTTTCTCAGGCACAAAAGAAAATAATTCAGAATAATTTACGTGACTTTCATCTATCAGGTGTTGATCTGGACGATGATAAGAAAAAACGTTTTAAGAAAATCAAACAACAGCTGTCACAATTAACATCCAGCTACGAAAACAATGTACTGGATGCAACCAATGGCTGGAGTGAAATAATTTGTGAACCATCACAACTCGCCGGCCTGCCAGATTCTGCCTTAGCAATGGCAAAACAAACGGCAGCAGGAAATGATACAGAAGGATGGGAGTTTAATCTGCAGTTCCCCAGTTATTTTGCCATTATGACCCATGCTGATGATGGTGATTTACGCCGCAGATTTTATACCGCCTATTGCACCAGAGCCTCAGACCAGGGACCTAATGCCGACAAGTGGGATAATTCTAAAAGCATGGAAGATATAATGGCTTTGCGCCAGGAATTAGCCCGAATATTAAACTTTACGAATTATGCAGAATATTCACTGGCAACAAAAATGGCAGATTCAACGGATGAAGTCATTGAATTTTTACAACAGCTGGCTGAAAAATCAATAAAAGTAGCTGAGAATGATATCGCTGAATTGAAAAACTATGCTCATGCTCATTTGAAGATAGAAGATCTGCAGGCCTGGGATCTAAATTATGTGGCTGAAAAACTTCGTTATCACCAATATGATCTTTCTCAGGAAATCCTAAAGCCTTACTTCCCTGAACATCAGGTTATAGAAGGACTTTTTTCTACCGTCAATAAACTCTATGGCCTGACTATCAGTGCAATTGCAGGGGTAGAAACCTGGCATCCGGATGTTCGCTTTTATGAAATCAAAGATCAGCAGGGTATTTTACGCGGCCAGTTTTACCTCGATCTCTACGCCCGACCTCACAAACGGGGTGGAGCATGGATGGATGAATGTATAGTACGTCATGCACAAAATGGGCTGGTACAAATTCCGGTAGCCTATCTCACCTGCAACCTGACACCTCCAGTTGGACAGGATGCAGCATTATTTACTCATGATGAAGTTATTACTTTATTCCATGAATTTGGTCATGGTCTGCATCACATGCTGACTCGTATTGATTATAGCGGAGTCTCAGGTATCAATGGCGTTCCCTGGGATGCGGTAGAATTACCCAGCCAGTTTATGGAAAACTGGTGTTGGGAAAAAGAGTCCCTGGCATTGATTGCAAAACATTATCAGACAGGTAATGTATTACCCGATAAGTTATTTGATAAAATGCAGGCTGCAAAAAATTTCCAGTCCGGCATGCAAATGCTGAGACAGCTGGAATTTGCCTTATTTGATTTTAATTTACATATCAATTATCAGCTCAATGGCCAGCCGCAGGTACAACACATATTAGATGCAGTCAGAGAGCAGATTTCCGTCTTTATTCCACCCCAGTTCAACCGCTTCCAGCATGCTTTTTCACATATTTTTTCGGGGGGTTATGCTGCAGGCTATTATAGTTACAAATGGGCTGAAGTCTTATCCGCTGATGCGTTCTCATTGTTTGAAGAAAAAGAGATTTTTGATCGACAAACAGGGGAAAGCTTCCTGCATAATATTCTCGAAATGGGGGGGGCTGAAGAACCCATGGAATTATTTATTCGCTTCAGAGGAAGAAAACCGGAAATTGATGCCCTGCTCAGACATTCAGGCATAAGTACAGAAAGTTAGTACGGAAAGCTAGTACGGAAAGCTAGTACGGAAAGTTGTTTCAGCTGAAAGTGATAATAATGACAGAAATATTATCCTCACCACCGGCCTGATTAGCTTTCTTAATCAGTATTTCCGGTAGTTTTTCCGCTGACTTTTCATTTTCTATCAGAGCAGCAAGAATTTTCTCGTCGCTGACCATAGTAGTCAATCCATCCGAGCATAAGATTATTTTTTCATCTTTTTTAATATTATGAATTAAAATATCAGCTTCTACTTTTGCATACGGCCCTAGTGCTCTGGTTAACCTATTAGCTGCAGGTTTCTCCTTTTGCTGCAGCTGGCCATCCTTCCAGAGCTGCAGTAGAGAATGGTCTTTACTTACCTGTGTCAGTTCCTGCTTATAATAACTATAGGCACGACTATCCCCTACATTAAAAATAACAGCGACTTTCTCTTCGGGTAAATACCAGCAGCCCACCAGGGTTGTGCCCATACCTTTTCCATCCGGGAAACCCCGTTTAGTATTTTCCTTATGAATAGCAATATTGGTCTTTTTAACCGCTGCTGCGATGCTGCAGGTTTCAGATATCTCTGCAGTATAATTTTTGGCGGCATCAAACTGCTGATGACTATTGTGGTGCCTGAGAAGAGTATTCTCAACCGTATCAACAGCCATCTGACTGGCAACTTCACCGGCTTCATGCCCCCCCATGCCGTCGGCCAGAATGAATAGCATGTGATCAGGATTGAGGCGAATATTATCTTCGTTATGATCTTTTGCCCGCCCCGCATCCATTTGACCATAGGCACTGCACTTCATGGAAAGAAAACTCTGTGACATAAAAGTTGACCGCTTATCAGCAGCAATTTCCACCGCCATTTGAAGAATGTTGATTTTGCTGTGAATCGCCAAAGGGTATAGGATTTCCACAATCAGCAAAAATACCGAAATGCTTATTCATAGTGCCGTAAAAGTCAAAATGATCCCTGAATCGAGTCTCCTGCAGCATCCTCCATGTATTGCCGCAGACAAGGAAATGACGTCCCTTTTCAATACTATGATGCTTATCCAATGTAAATAATTGTTTATGATGCTCAATAGTGCCTTTGTAAACAACAGATTGACCATAATCTTCACAGGCTGGTTCCAGTCCTTCCAGCTTGAAGAGTCTATAAGTTGCAGAAAAAAAGTTAATATGCCCGATAAGTTCTTCAATTTGCGGGTTATCAATACCTAAGGGACGATCCTCAACCAGCCTGGGATCAAGAAATCCACACTGTTTAGCAAGATTTTGAAAATCATTCCAGTACAGAGCACCGCTTAAACATTCACCATAGAGCACGGGATCTTTAACCAGCTGTTCGGGTATGCGACGATCACTATAAACATCAGAAAAATACAATTCTCCACCCGGTTTAAGAACACGATACGCTTCTCTGAGAACCGCTTCTTTATCCGGTGACAGGTTAATAACACAATTGGAAACAATAATATCAAAACTATTGTCCTGCAGATCCAGTTCATGCAGTTTTTCAATATAACCTTTTTTAAACATTATATTAGGCTTTTTATAGCCAAAGACCTCTGTATGGTAGTCAATATATTGATTAGCAATATCCAATTGCTCATCCGTCATATCCACACCAAGAACAAAGCCCTCTTCGCCTACCAGTTGGGAGAGAATGTAAGCATCACGTCCGGAACCACTGCCCAGATCTAATATTCGCATCCCCTTAAGCTGTTGCGGACGTACCAGACCACAGCCATAATAACGGGAGGAAACCTCGGCATGAATTTTACTCATAGCCTGCTTTAAATGTGCAGGCATTTCAGTATCAGTACAGCAGGCATCTGTTTTTAAATCACCTGAAGAGTTTAAAACTTTACCATAATATTCTTTAACTTCGTCAAACATAGAGTGTCATACCATAAATTGATCTATAAAATATTAAGCTAATGAATTCAATACCTTATAAATACTTGCTATATGTTCAATTATTCGATTGAGCATAATTAGTAACTTAAAAACGAAAGTGTAGCGAAAGTCATTTTAGATAGGATCCTATTATGCTACTTAATAAGCAAGATTTAAACAAACTTCAACCTTTCAACCTTCAACCTTCAACCTTCAACGTTCAACCTTCAAAAAAAGTAAGAATATCTAAAGCAAGTATTAAAGCGCTAGCCAAGGACATGGGAAAAGCTTATAACAAGGCAGTTAAGGAAAATTTGTCAATTACTTGTTAGCTAGGAGCTTTAGATGAACCAGAAAAAGATCATATTATTCAGGTTACATCTGGAGCTAACATTATTTCACCAGAAATATTACCTTACGAAATTGGTAATGCTCTGTCAGCTATGGTCAAACGCAAACAGCTTACAGAAGAGGAGGCACTACAGGCACAAATAAAAACTAATTTTATTCCTGTCCGTCTTGTTAGTACTGATATTCAAAAGGCACTGGAACTGGCAGTCAAGTTTAATATTTATGCTTATGATGCCTATTTTTTACATTGTGCAAGATCACTTATTTATCCATTGTTTACTTTTGATAAACGTATGAAACAGATTGCAAATGAACTTAATATTGAGTTATTGGAGTAATAAATGAAGGTATTTACTTATTCAGAGGCTCGTCAAAATCTTTCAAAATTATTATTGCTTGCTCAAGATGAAGAAGTAGAAATTCGCAGAAAAGATGGTGCTATTTTTTCATTAGTTTCAAAAACACAAGAAAACAAGTCACCATTTGATGTCCCTGGAATCAAAACCAAAGCAACAATGCAAGACATTTTAAATGCAGTTCAGAAATTAAGATCAAGCTAACTAAAACATGCTTTTTTACCAGTAATGTAGGCGTTATGTTGCAGTATAGGCTGATATTAAATCAAGGTGTTTTACAAATGGCTTAAAATCACGATCAAAAAATAAAAGTGGTAATTCATTTTCTATACAAAAAGATGCAATTATAACATCATTTGTTTTGCGAATAGTTATTCCTTTTTTTCTAAGAAATCGATAATTATCTGCATATTTTTCAATCATCTTATTTCCCAGCAACTCATATTTATCCAATAACTCTAATTTTGATTTTGCTTCTTTATAATCTTTATCTTTTTTAAAACCTTGTAATATTTCTAAAAAAATTAAATCACCAATTACCACTGTCCCCTTAATTAATGCAGTATCCAAAATGTCGGTATATACATTGTCGGTTCCATTAAAATAATCTATCCAAACACCGGTATCTACCAGTATCATTTGCCACCTCTCATTTCATCTAAGTCTCCTTCCCATTTGAGTTTGCCTCTTAATTTTCGTATAGCTTGCTGTTTTTGTCTTTGCACTAGCAATTTAAGTCCTTGCTCTACAAGCTCTTTTTTAGTTTTTATGCCTGTTGCTTTAAAAGCTTGCTCCATCAGGCTATCGTCTATTACAATATTAGTTCTCATGCAGCACCTTTATGTGTATTGTTTTTAATTAATTACACATTATCATATTGCTAAAAACATAACAAGAGGTTGAGTATGGGTTGGCTCTCCGTGATTATTGATAATAGATTTTTTTACAC
>DAOVUE010000401.1 GCA_030632745.1 Pseudomonadota bacterium
ATGATTTTTATTTCTGCCGGGTTTGATGCTGCTTCTGTTGAGCCGAAAATTCCTCAGGTGAGATTTTTCCATCTGCATTTGTATCAATCTCCTGAAATGGAGTGATATTTGCAGTATTTCTCATTTGATAGCCTTGTTGTATTCTGCTGCTGATGCGCATACTGCGTGCTTCAATAAGCTCCTGCTCGCTGATATAGCCATCTTTATTCCCGTCAAAGTCTTCAAATTCCGGTTTATTACGGCCACCACCCATACCTCTGCCTTGCCCTTGTCTCATAGCCATCCCGGGAACTTGTCTCATGTTCTGACGGTTTTGCATGTACTGCTGCATCCCCAAAGTAAATTCCTCTGGAGTCAATAAGCCGTCCTGATTCTGATCAAAATCTTCAAACTTTGGCATATTTCGAGCACTATTCATGCCTCGACCCTGTCCCTGTCCCTGTCTCATACTCATTTCCTTATTTTTCATCATCATCCATCGTTTTTGCCTCTGCAGCTGTTGTCCACGGGCAAGTTCATCGGAATTTAACTGGCCATTGTTATCCGTATCGAATTGATTAAAATTTGGTTCTGAAGCCATATTCTGCATCGTGCGACCCCGGGCAGCTCTGTTTTCCATGCGCAGACCGCGTATTGTATTAAACTCTTCCTGGCTGATAGAGCCATTAGAGTTAATATCATAAATATGAAAAGGAATCGGGCCACGCTGAGGTAATGCTTCAGCCTGTAGACTTTGTACATAGAAAAGAGATGTGACAACGCAGGCAGATAAAATAACAAATGACTTTCTTGTGAAAAATATAGGGGGTAATTGTTTCATAATGTACCTCTATGTGTTAAAAAATGCTTAAATTTACCGCAGAATCCTGATTTTAACATTGCTCAGGCAGTTTATTCCAGGTCAGAGACTTCTGTTTTTGATTCAAGCGGAGGAGTTTGTCTGAGCAGGGTTTTTTGACGATCAATCTTACGTACCACAGTACGCCCTGTGCGATCTGTTGCCCGATCGATGGCAACGTACATATCTGCTTCAATATCTTCGACCACCACATCCGGTAATCCAGCCAGCACCACCTGCAGGTGACAGCATTTATCCTCACCACCACGCGGACCATTAATGTCAGATAGCCGCATAACAACCCGTTGAATATGTTCGTCACAGCAGGTCAGGGTGGAACGCAGTCTTCGCTCGGCATGGCTGCGCAAGGCATCGGTCAGGGAAAATTGTCGTGCCTGGATGTCAATTTGCATGGTGTTCTCCTTTATATTTCTATTTACACTTTACTTATTAACAGTGTAGGTGGGTTTTATAATTTAAAAAAGTCGATTATACTTTCTTTTCTATTCGCATAATTCGAAGTAAGGGATAAAGAGTAAAGGTGAGCCAGTGATTAACTATAAGCATCTGCACTATTTCTGGGCGGTGGCAAAGGAAGGAGGGGTTGCACGAGCCGGTGAACGACTCAATCTGACACCACAGACCATCAGTGGACAAATAACCGTGTTAGAGAATTATCTTGGAGTGGTTTTATTTAATAAAGTGGGCCGCAATCTTGAACTCACTGAAACCGGGCGGCTGATCTTAAGCTATGCTGATGAAATATTCTCCTTAGGCGGTGAACTGGAAGAAGTCATTCATCAGCTGCCGAAAGATCGTCCTCTGTTGTTTCGAGTGGGTGTGGTTGATGTAGTGCCCAAATCTATTACCCACCGTATTCTTAAACCTGTTTTAAAAATGCAGGATCCTGTGCGTATGATTTGCCGTGAGTCGAGTCTTGATACACTATTGGCAGAACTGACTATACACCGGCTTGATCTGGTACTGGCAGACCGTCCTATTCCTCCCACGATAAGTACACGGGGTTTTAGTCATAAGCTGGGTGAGTGTTCAGTCAGTTTTTTTGCTACAGAGCAGCTGAAACAGACTTTAAGCGGTGAATTTCCCGCTTGTCTGAATGGTGCTCCGTTATTATTGCCCAGTAAAGGAACCCAGCTGCGTTCCTGTATTGACCAGTGGCTGGATAAATATCA
>DAOVUE010000298.1 GCA_030632745.1 Pseudomonadota bacterium
AATGTTAAATGTTAAATGTTAAATGTTAAGTGTTAAGTTTTTTAGTATCAATGTTATGGACTGCGTTGCCGGCACAACTCGTCATAATGAGTCTGGAAGAGTTTTTCCAGCTTATCAATAACTTCTGCAGCTGCACGTCCCTGCAGAATATGTTCAGACATACAGGCCGCTGTTTCATGCATTAAGGCATCTCTTTTAATCATAGGATAAGTCGCTGCCAGGCGCTTAATGGCAGCCACTACTTTCTCTTCTTCCGGTCTGGTTATATCCAGCGGCTGTTCCTAAACCACCACACGCACTTACTGTATGGCATTGTGCAATAAGAATTGTGCAAAAGACAAAATAGAATTCTGATCTGACTCCTCTAAGTCTGAGAAGATATTAATTAATTTTTTTTCAGTTTTATTCATATTAAATTATGAGAACTACATCCCGGATTTTAAGCGCGTCATTATATCATCTTTTGCCTGCTTCATGATTGAATCTCGATCAAGAGAATTCAAAATAGTCTGCACAGCTTCTTTAGCACCGGCTTCACCCCACGATTTTCCATGTTTAAGGTAGTTTTGTGCCGCTTTCCCTACTATCAGAGTACTATAATAGGCCACCGCGCCCTGAGCTGAGGCTGTGATCAGTGTTGACAATCCTCCTGTGCCTAATTTTAAAACACTGGAAATGGCATAAACTCCCCAGATAGTGCCCATCAGAAGAACCATTTGACCGGCAATAGTCTTAATCAGTTCGCCCGCCTCTTTTTTGCTTAAGGGCAGATTATATAATTTGGATAAATGCACCACCAGTGTAACATCAATAATAGCGGCAGCCATTAAATCGGTAATGGGGATGGGGTTAATTGCTACAGCAACCCCTTTTGACACACAATAGGCATGGATTAATTTTTCTGCAACGTCCTTGCGCACCAACATAATCTTATTGGTAATTTGATCAGATAAATGACCGGCAAATAAACCTGCATTAATGGCTGAGAGTGTTTTTCCTTCCTCTTTAACAATAGACCATAAACAACTTTTCAGTTCTGCTACATCTGCAGGAAATTCTCTGCTGGTTTCTGTTTCATTACCGTCTTCATCAACCATAACATAGAGTTTCGTTGAGGCTCTTGATGTAGCCAGAACAATATTTTCAGCCGCGACCAGGCCTGCCGTTCTTTTAGTCAGATTATCCAGCAGTGTTTGTTGTTCATCTTTAGTATAACGATCAGCTTTATTTAATACTAAAACAACTGGTCTGGACTGAGAAATAATATTTTTTAATGCCTGATACTCTGTATCCGTCATATCACTATCAACAACAAAGAGAATAACGTCAGAACGGGATGCCACATCATGAGCCATTTTTGCCCGCTGCTGCCCGTCAATTTCATTGATACCAGGGGTATCTATAAAATACACACCACCTTCTTCATATTCCAGCCAGTTAGCTGACTGGCTGAGTTTGGTTTCTCCATGTAAAGGACTGGTAGAAAATTTTTCATCCCCTATCAGGGCATTAAGAAGAGAAGACTTTCCTACACTCACGCGGCCTAAAACTGAAATATGGATATGTTCCTGCTCAATTTTTTCCAGCATTCTTTCTACCTGCTGAAAATCTTCCTGCAGTGATTCACGTACAGGTTGAGGGACATTCTTATCGTGCAGCAGGTGAGACAGGCTTTCTTTAGCCATTTCCAGATGCTGATCACCCTTGTTTTCCTCTGTAGCAGATATTATGGGCTGCTGATCATTTTCATCTGGATTTTGGCTGTCGTGCCGGATAAAAATTTTATGATAAGTCTGGTTAATGATCTTTTCTGAGCTTGAGGACCAATTTGATAAAATCTTTTGTGCGCGATTCAATATTTTCACTCAATTGCTCCTTGTACAAATCACTAACCAGATCAGGTGATAATTCCCCGGTTACTTCCAATGTCCTTGCCACTGAACGTCCTAAAGTATCAAATATCATACCATAAGCCACAGCATGCATGAGTCCTCCTGTTAGAGTACCCACTCCGGGAAATGCTTTAAAACCATTGCCCGCAATAGCTAATAATAGCGGAAAGGTTTTTTTCATACGAGATTGAATTAATTCAATGAGTTTATTAGCATCCATATCACTGGCAGGCACATCATAAATTTTACATAAATCTTTGATCATTTGAATGCCCAGATAGCCCTGCACCAATAGATCCATTCCCGGTGCAATAGTTGCCAGTGCCGCCACAACCGCTTTATTAGTATAACTGCTGACAATTCTACGACTTTGAGAATGTTTAAACATCCCGTCCAATTCATCCAGTTTGCTGTTAATCATACTAGCAACGGATTTTTCTCTCAATTGTTCTAATTGATCGGTGCCATACTCCTGCATCATAGCAGACAGGCATTTCTGTAATGCCTTGATATCCGGTTTTATGGGACGCTGAACCCGTTCTTCCTGCCCATCGGGAGTTGAACGGATCATTTCACGCATGCCGCCTGCACTGATATTTAACACGGGAACATCGGCTTTAATTTGAATAATCTGCTGTCGTATTCTATCAGTAATCAGCTGTAGTTCATCATTATTATACTGATCAGACTTATTAACAGCGGCAATACAGGGTTTTGATAATAATAACAGCGCTTTTAATTCATCATATTGAGTCGCCGTTAAATCTCCGTCGCATAAATAAATGACGATATGAGCACGGCGCACTTCTTCAGCCGCTAACACATCCTGCTCTGCATACTGTTCATTGAGCCCCGGCATATCAGTCAGTACATAACGCTGTTCAGCCCCATCAGCAGCAGTATAGTTTTTCCAATGGTAGTGGTGTACTTCCCGGGTCGTACCGCCAATGACACTGGTTTCAATAACTGGCTCATGCTCAGTTTTGGATTCCTCATGATTCTCAGGGGAAGAAATCAGAGCATTGATTAAAGAGCTTTTACCGCTGCTGATATCACCAAACAGTGCAATATAAAGTGTCTTCTGTGTTTTTCTACGACCATACTCTTCCAGCTCTGCCCGTATTGCAAGCACTTCAGGAGAGGCTTCGAATTCAGCGATCCACTTTTCATCAAGCAGTTTTTGATCCTTATTCAGAGGAATTTCCCGACTGTCCGATGAGCTGTTTTCTGCTTTAACGCCCGGGAGGATCTGTGCTGATGAAGAATCTGTATTTAAAGTTGCTGTATTAGTTTCAAAGCCCAGATTTTCAAAACGTTCAGTCACTGAGTCCATATCATTGACTGCTAATTTAGACTTTTCCTTCGGCGTGGATTTTTTCTTCTTTGCTATCAATAAACGCCAGATAACACGACCAAAGATCATGGACAGGAAGATGACGATCAGGGAGTAAGACCAGATAATCCAGTCAGGTTTTTGTTGTAATTGTTCCCAGACAGAAAAGGAAAGATTGGTAATAAAGAGGATAGCTACTAAAAAGACTAAAAACAACAACATCACTGCTGCTATCATTAATGTACGGGTGGTGGGTAACTTTATCATACGAGA
>DAOVUE010000122.1 GCA_030632745.1 Pseudomonadota bacterium
CAGCTGATGCTTTTAAAGAACTGGTTGCTATCACTTCTGCTATAATGGCAAGTGCCAGATAAAAATAGGCCATAACTTTTACTCCCAGAGTTTAGAGTTTAGATTTTAGTGTGTTATAGCAGTATACAAAATGAGAAAAATAATTCACATAGACATGGATGCCTTCTTTGCTTCGGTGGAGCAAAGAGACGATCCTTCACTTCGGGGTAAACCTGTTGTTGTCGGTGGAAGTCCTGATAGCAGAGGAGTAGTTGCTGCTGCCAGTTATGAAGCTCGCAAGTATGGTATTCGTTCTGCTATGCCTTGTTCACAAGCCTATCGTAAATGTCCCCAAACTAAGTTTGTTAGACCCAGATTCGATGCCTATAAAAAAGTATCACAGCAAATTAGGGAAGTGTTCTCGGAGTATACGGACATCATAGAGCCATTATCTTTGGATGAAGCCTATCTTGATGTGACTGATAATAAAGTTGCTCAGGTGTCCGCTACCATTATAGCTGAAGAAATTAGAAGTAAGATATACCAGCAAACCAGTCTGACTGCATCTGCAGGTGTTTCTTATAATAAATTTTTAGCCAAAACAGCATCTGACATTAACAAACCCAACGGTATTAAAGTAATTTTACCTGATGAAGGTGAAGCTTTTGTTGCTGAATTACTTATTGGAAAATTTTATGGTATCGGTAAGGTGACAGAAGAGAAGATGAAAAAGCTGGGGATTTACAAGGGAGCAGACTTAAAGGCAAAGTCATTAGAGTTCTTATCACAGTACTTTAAGAATTCTGCCAGCTATTTTTATAATGTCTCCAGGGGCATCGATAATAGGGTAGTAAAGGGTGAAAGGGGTATTAGAAAAAGTCTCAGCAATGAAACCACGTTTGCTGCAGATATTGATGATATAGAAGAACTGCATCGTTACTTAGCAGTATTATCAAAAGAAGTTGCTGATGACCTGCGTGATAAAAAGTTGTCAGGTAAAACAGTAACCATAAAGGTTAAGTATGATGATTTTCAGCAAGTGACTCGCAGCAAAACTTTTAACCAAGCTGTCAGCGACTATGAACAGGTGTATTCTGTGTGCACCAACCTGTTAAGAAATACTGATGCGGGTAAAAGAAAAGTTCGGCTAATCGGTGTCGGTATCTCTTCCATTAACCTTCAAGAGGCAGGGCTGATGCGACAGATGGAATTAGATTTTGGTATTTAGGATAATAGTCAAGGGCTCCACTATTAATGGAAATACACAGCTAATGAAGAAAACAGCTTTTATAACGCATCCATCTTGTCTTCAGCATGATACAGGTACTGGCCATCCTGAATCACCTGAACGCTTAATGGCTATTATAGAACAATTAGAGGTTTCTGGATTACATTACCAGTTACTTGATTACGATGCGCCCACCGTTAAACGTGAATGTCTGGAACGTGCCCATACTAAAGAGTACTTAGATTCTATTGAGCAAAATAAACCAGCTATAGATGGTGATATCCTGCAACTTGATGCTGATACCCAAATGTCTTTTCACTCACTGGAGGCGGCTAAAAGAGCAGCAGGTGCAGTAGTATTAGCAACTGATTTAGTGTTATCAGGTGAGGTCAACAATGCTTTTTGTGCTGTTAGACCACCTGGGCATCATGCTAAAAGAGATAGGGCCATGGGATTTTGTATCTACAATAATATTATGGTGGGTGTTTACCATGCCCTTGCATGCGGTATTGAAAAAGTAGCCTTATTAGATTTTGATGTCCATCATGGCAATGGCAGTGAAAACATTATCGCTGATGATGAAATGATATTGTTTTGTTCCACTTTCCAACACCCCTATTATCCTTATGAGCCATGTCAAGGTAGTGAGCATGTTATCTGTTCCCCTTTATCTGCTGGTGCGGGTAGTAAAGAATTTAGAGTTGAAGTAACAAATAAATGGATACCTGCACTGGATAAGTTCCGTCCTCAAATGATATTTATCTCCGCTGGATTTGATGCACATGAAGATGATTATCTTGCAAATCTTAACTTTACAGAAGACGACTATTACTGGGTAACAGAGAAGATTGTTAATATTGCTGATAAGTATGCTACTGGTCGTATTGTATCCAGTTTAGAAGGCGGTTATAACACTGAGGCACTAGCAAATTCTGTTGAAGTGCATCTATTAGCGTTACTTGATAAGTAAAGGCATATGCAACCAATTGACCTACATAATGCTGTTATTCTTGACACTGAGACGACTGGGCTTAGTGTGCGTGACGAAATATGTGAAGTTTCTGTGATTGATGCTTTAACTGGTCAGCCACTACTGGATACTCTAATCAAACCCACCGTACAAATGTTTGGTACCGTTATTTCCATACATGGTATTACTAATGAAATGGTTTCAGACGCACCTGCATATAGTGAAATACACGATCAATTGATGACGATCTTTAAGGAAAGAAAAGTAATTATTTACAATAAAAAGTTTGATATAAGCTTTATCAGACAGTCTGCAGAAAAATACAATTTAACTGTTGCAAGAAAGGCCAGTTCCAGTTTCTGTGCGATGAAATGGTATGCCGAGTTCTACGGAGAATGGAATAGTCGAAGGGTTGAACAGATTTATGTCCTGCTCAGGTGTTGAAAGACAAGCTAATTATTATCCAAATAATATTTCCATTCCTTATAAAGTGTATTTTCTACAGCACCCATAGCCTGTCGAGCTTGTAAATCCAGCTGATAGACAGCTAATCCATCCAGACCAAGAGTTAAACAACCTGCTTCCTGTGCCACCAGTAATCCCGCAGCATAATCCCAAAGCATCATTTTTCCATGTAAATAAACCTGTACCCGCTCACTGGCAAGCCAGCACCAGTCTAATGCAACTGAACCTAAGCTGCGCTGAGAGTGATAGGGCGGATCTAATACCAGGCGTTGTCGTAAATCGGGTTTTAAACGTTTGATATCAACTAATGCAATGGATTTTTTTAACGGGGTATAGTGTTGAGAAACTTTTAATTCCTGCCCATTTAGCCAGGCACCTTTTCCATTGACGGCAGAAAAACATTCATTTCGAATGGGATCGTAAACAATTCCTAATTCAATATTAGAATTTTTAATCAGTGCCAGAGAGACAGAAAAATAAGGTAAGCCTGAAGCAAAATTACTGGTTCCATCTATGGGATCCAAACACCAGAAACCGTCTGAGTTGTTTGCAAAA
This sequence comes from Pseudomonadota bacterium, assembly GCA_030632745.1. GTDB lineage: Bacteria > Pseudomonadota > Gammaproteobacteria > GRL18 > GRL18 > GRL18. The sequence goes on from DAOVUE010000122.1 coordinate 3,198, forward strand.
AAAGCTTCCATCTCATCAATAGACATTTCTTCAGCAAAAAAATCATATTCAGGCCAGTGTTTTTTTAATTCACTTTGTAATCGATTTTGCATAGCAATATCAGCTTCAGTAATAAAGCTGCCGTCCTGCTTTATCTTTACCCGGCAGTTTTTAAAACGTGGTAATAATTCCTGCTTTGCCACTGTTGCTATAAGCTGTGATAATTTTATTAGTTCAACGTCAATCATATGCAGGCCTGATTTATTATTAACGCATGGGATCGGATCAGTATTAAATTTGTTAAATAGAGCATGATACATCATAATAAACAATAATAGTCATAAACAATAATAGTCTGGTGACATCAATAACAACTTAAAAAAAATGAGTCAGTTCAAACATAATAAGCCCCCGGAATGGGTGCAATGGCTGGCACAGGATGCAGATGGCTGCTGGTGGGGCTTTGAAGTAGAGCCATTACAAAACCATCATGGATGGTATGAAAATGAAGTGGGTCAGTATATTAAAATAGCCGAAGCTGCTCCCAATCCACGATGGCAAAATAGCCTGGTGAAAATATCCAATTAATGAGTTTGGAAAGTTTATGAAAACCATTATTTATTATGTTCACGATCCCATGTGCAGCTGGTGCTGGGGCTTTACTCAGACGTATGAAAAGTTTGTAGAAAAACTGGATGATCAGTTTGAAGTCAAACGATTACTGGGAGGATTAGCAGCTGATAGTGATGAACCTATGAATGATGAAACAAAAAAAATGGTTCAACGTGCCTGGCATAAGATTGAAAAAACAATTCCCGGAAAAAAATTTAATTTTGATTTTTGGCAATTAAATACGCCACGACGTTCGACTTATCCTGCTTGCAGAGCAGTGATTGCCGCCCGGGCACAAAGTGAAGAGTTTGATGTAAAAATGACCCGGGCAATACAAACAGCTTATTATCAAAAGGCACAAAACCCCTCTGATGTGAGTACTCTGCTAAAGCTGGCCAGTGATCTTGGACTCAATAAAACTTTATTTAAAAAAAATCTCCACTCATCCACAATACAGGAGATTTTATTGGATGAAATCAAACTATCCAGCAGTATAAGGGCAAAGAGTTTTCCATCACTGATTTTAACTAATCAGCAGTCTTTTTACTCTATTCCAATAGATTATTGTGATGAAAATATTATGTTAAAGGCTGTTGATTCTATCTGTTCACAAGGCTTATTATGATTGATATTGGTGTTAATCTTACCAGTTCTCAGTTTAAAAATGATATTCCCGATGTTTTAAACGATGCACTTGCCGCAGGTGTTGATACCATCATTGTAACCGGCACCAGCATTGCTCAAAGTCAGGCCGCTTTTCAATTAACGCAGCAATATCCTGAGATCTTATATTCGACTGCAGGAATCCACCCCCATGATGCTAAAACGTTTTCACACAATAGTCTTGAGCAATTAAGTTCACTATTAATGAACAATCATGTGCTTGCTGTCGGTGAATGTGGTCTGGACTTTAAGCGTAATTTTTCTACACCTGAGCAACAATTAAGTTGTTTTGAAAGGCAATTAGAACTGGCTGTTGAGTTAAAAATGCCGGTTTTTCTGCATCAAAGAGAGGCCCACATTGATTTTCTTCGCCTGATAAGAAAATATCGTTCAGGACTGGTAGATGCTGTTGCCCATTGCTTTACCGGGGGACAGGCTGAATTAGAGACTTACCTGGAAGAAGATCTTTATATTGGCATCACCGGCTGGCTATGTGATGAAAGACGGGGTAAAGAGTTACAAAATTGTGCTGCTTTAATTCCGCAACATCGAATTATGCTTGAAACTGATGCACCTTATTTGTTTCCCCGGGATTTAAGCTTACCGGGGGACAAGTCTTTAAGCACTAAACAGAAGAACAAAAAACGTTCTAGAAATGAACCTCAGTATCTTCCGCATATTATGCAGAGGCTGGCACTGTTAATGCAAAAAGATGCATTAGAGCTGAGTAATTTAAGCATAGAAAATAGTCGGCGCTTTTTTAGGCTAAACCAATAATCCCAGGATAAGCTTCAAGTTGATCCAGCAATTGGACTTTGTCTGCACCTGCATCATCGAGTCGAAGTTTGCTTAACTCCTGTTGATATTCTGCTAATTTTATACTGGCATCACCCTGTGCTTCTGTCATCCTTTTAATTCTATATTGGTCCCAGAGTTCAATTTCTGCTAAAAGAAGAGTGTCGGGATAGTTTCTGCAGCGGTAACGAAACAGCATTTCACTTAATCGTTCATCATCAAACTGAAAGTCTAAATCGCCTAGTTCAGATTCGGCTGTTGCTCTGATTTGAGTCATTCGTTCTTTGTCTGCAGAGGAAAAGAAGCCGCCGGAGTACAAATCCTGATCAGGATCGCCTGATGCCTCAGAGTAAACCTGATAAAATGCATTCTGAATACGTTCAGATAAGCTTTGATCAACTTTTATCGCCTCCAGTATAGCCTCAAGATGCCGTTCACATTGTTTGAGATCAATATTCAGCCTGGAAATGTTTTCTGCTGTTAAGGTTTTTAACGGGACAACAACGGGACATTTATTAACATGAATAGTTTTTCCCGGAAGACGCCGTTC
>DAOVUE010000279.1 GCA_030632745.1 Pseudomonadota bacterium
AGAAGGTTTTACTGCTGATGACATTGCCACCCGGTTTACATTGTACAAACCTGTAGGCTGTCCTAACTGCAATGGCGGTTATAAAGGTCGTGTCGGTATTTATCAGGTTATGAAAATATCTGAAGAGATGGGTCGTATTATTATGGAAGGTGGTAATGCACTGGATTTAAGCAATCAGTCTAAAAGAGAAGGGATACCTGACTTAAGAAAATCAGGCTTAAAAAAAATAATAGACGGCATTACCAGTCTTGAAGAAATTAACCGTGTGACTAAGGACTAGGAGCCGTCAGCAAACATGCACAAATTGCAAATAAGACAGAGGCAGCTTTTTATTCGCGCAAGGCTGATTATGTTTGATAAGAGCTTGTCCGAGAACTTCTATTTCCATTCCAGGTTCCCGGAATCCTATGCGGAATGAGTATAATTTTTATATTTGAGGATGTATCATGGCTGTGAAACAAAAACAACAAAATACTTTTGTCTGGGAAGGCTCTGATAGAAACGGCAATCGAAAAAAAGGCGAAATACAAGCTCAGAGTCTTGCTTTAGCCAAAGCTCAGCTGAGACGTGAAGGCATTAATATTCTTAAGGTCAAAGCCAAGCCCAAGCCCTTATTTGGTATTGGAGGAGCCAGGAAAAAACCTATTACACCACTGGACATTGCTATTTTTTCACGCCAGCTGGCCACCATGATGAAAGCCGGTGTACCCTTAGTACAATCCTTTGAAATTGTGGGCAATGGCCATGATAATCCAGCCATGTCAGAAATGATTCTGGCCATTAAGGCTGACGTTGAAAGCGGCAGTTCATTAACAGAATCTTTGCACAAGTTCCCTTTATATTTTGATGATTTATATTGTAACTTAGTACAAGCGGGAGAACACGCAGGTATTTTGGATGCTATTTTAGATAAAGTCGCCACCTATAAGGAAAAAACGGAAGCCCTGAAGTCAAAAATCAAAAAGGCTCTATTTTATCCGACGGCCGTTATTATTGTTGCTATCATTGTTATTACTATTTTATTAATATTTGTAATACCTGTGTTTGATGATATGTTTAAGAACTTTGGTGCTGCTTTACCTGCTCCTACACAATTTGTTGTTAATATGTCCAAATTTTTACAGGAATGGTGGTGGCTGGTCTTTGGTTCATTAGGCCTGACAGTTTTTATCTTTTCCTATTTTAAAAAACGTTCTCGAAAAATGCGCCAGCTACTGGATAGATTGATGTTAAAAGTCGCCATTATTGGTCCTATTCTAGAAAAAGCAGCTATCGCACGTTTTGCCCGAACATTACAAACCATGTTTGCAGCTGGAACGCCATTGGTTGAATCCTTATCATCCGTTTCAGGTGCGGTGGGTAATATTGTTTTTAGTCAGGCGGTTGATCAAATTCAACTGGAGGTTTCAACAGGTACACAATTAAACAGAGCGATGAATAATACCGGAGTATTTCCTAATATGGTCATTCAAATGACCGCTATTGGAGAAGAATCCGGTGCGATTGATACCATGTTAGGCAAAGTTGCAGACTTTTATGAAGCAGAGGTTGATAATCTGGTGGATGCCTTAACCAGCCTGCTTGAACCTATGATTATGGCCATATTGGGAGTCATCATTGGTGGTATAGTAATCTCCATGTACCTGCCAATCTTCCAAATGGGTAATGTGGTTTAGAGTAGTAAATAGCATTTACCTGATATGGATATTTTACACTACTTCTAACAAACAATTTAACAGGCTTTATAAAGCTTGTTAAACTGTTTTGGCTAAAGGCTTATGACTACATTTTCCACTCTTTATAACTATTTTAGTTCCAATCCCGGCTTTTTCCTCTTTTCTGTTTTTCTACTGAGCCTGATCGTGGGTAGTTTTCTTAATGTTGTAATCTACCGCCTACCTATTATGCTTAAACGTGAATGGAAAACCGATTGTATGGGCTTTTTATCCGATGATATAGAAAAGGATCTTTCTGTTGATGCCCTTCTGAACAAAACTGAAGCTATAAAAAAAGACCATGAAACGTTTAATTTGTCTATCCCCCGCTCACGCTGCCCTTCCTGTGGCCATCAAATTACTGTTTTAGAAAATATTCCGGTTATTTCATGGTTATTTTTGCGCGGGAAATGTTCTGCATGCCACAGCAGTATTTCTATTCGCTATCCATTTGTCGAATTATCCACAGCACTGCTTTCTGTTCTGGTTGCCCATACTTTTGGCGTGCAATGGTTTACCCTTGCTGCACTGATCCTGACATGGTCTCTTATCTCTCTGTCTATGATAGATTTTGATACTCAATTACTGCCCGATAACATCACCCTGCCCTTAATGTGGACGGGGGTACTGATCAGTTTGTTATCCCTATCAAACATAAGTCTTGAGAACAGTATTATAGGTCTGATGGCAGGTTATGGCTCACTTTGGAGTATTTACCACTTATTTAAGCTCATAACAGGTAAAGAGGGGATGGGTTTTGGTGATTTTAAATTACTTGCAGTCTTAGGAGCCTGGCTGGGATGGCAGGCTCTGCCCTTGATTTTATTACTTTCTGCCCTGGTTGGCTCAATCATTGGAGTATTACTTATTTTATTGCTGGGAAGAGACAAAAATATCCCCATTCCTTTTGGACCTTATCTTGCTTCAGCCGGGTTTATCAGTTTACTCTGGGGCGAAGCCATTAAACAGTTTTATTTCAACCTTGTGTTGAACTAATAATAATTTATGCTTACTATTGCCCTAACAGGTGGAATCGGCAGCGGCAAAACCACCGTCACTACTTTATTCTATAAACTTGGGCACTTCCTGGGTTTTCATATTATTGATGCCGATCAGATTGCGAGAGATTTATTGTCAGGTTCTCTAACAGATTCTGACTCTGACTCTGACTTTGACTCTGATTTTGGCTATGGCTATGGCTATGGCTCTTCAGCCTTGAAAGGCGTTTATAACTTATTTGGCTCAGATTTATTTAACTTCTCACAAACTGATGGCGCTCAGCTTGATCGTTCTAAACTAAGACAATTAATTTTTTCATCTAAGAAAAAAAAACGACAGCTTGAGTCTCTAATGCATCCCCTGGTTTATAAAGAAATTTTTTCTAAAATTGAAGTGTTCAGGAGCAAGGAAGAGGCTCATGAGCTCAATCAAACGGCACAGCAAAAGCAGCAAAACAAACAGCCATTAGTCATTATTATTGCCATCCCTCTACTATTAGAAACACATTCTGAAAACAAGTTTGACCGTGTTCTGGTCGTTGATAGCAGCCTTGAATTACAAATACAACGCAGCGTAAGCAGGGATCAATGCTCACGCCAGTTAATCGAACAAATCATAGCTTCTCAGGTTGATCGTCAAACCCGTCTCGATTGTGCAGATGATATCATTGATAATTCATCCTCCCCCCGACACCTCTATCCACAGATCAAAAAACTGATAGAGTTTTATGCAGCATTATCCGCCCGCTCTCTGTCTGAGAATAAAAATTAAATCAAACTTGCAAGCATAGGCAAGATAATAGACAATAGAGGATATTCTTAAAATAACCGTTTATTGGTTGTGGAAAGTTTTAACCTAAATAACTCAGTTCGATCGTAGCGTGAATGACTAAGGTGCTGTAGATTAAGGGTTTTACTGGCTATTTTGGATTTATTCATAGTCACTCTATGGGTGAATTCAAAATAGTTAGAAAATCCTTAAGATGC
>DAOVUE010000127.1 GCA_030632745.1 Pseudomonadota bacterium
AGCCACTGCATCTTAAGGATTTTCTAAATATTTTGAATTCACCCATAGAGTGACTATGAATAAATCCAAAATAGTCAGTAAAACCCTTAATCTACAGCACCTTAGTCATTCACGCTACGATCCAACTGAGTTATTTAGGTTGAAAAGCCTTTAGCCAAAAATAATTTTTATATTTGCTAAAGGCTTCGTAGTCATTATAATAAGCCCTTTATTCTAACATATTTTTAAGGTGCATCATTAGCTATGTTTGATGGATTAACAGAACGACTAGCCAAAACGGTTAAAAACCTGCGTGGACAGGGCAGATTATCAGAAGATAATATAAAAGATACCCTGCGTGAAGTTCGTATGGCACTACTGGAAGCAGATGTTGCTTTGCCGGTAGTGAAAGATTTTGTTGCCCAGGTTAAAGCTCGTGCTATCGGCAAAGAGGTTATCGAAAGCATATCACCGGGACAGGCATTCATCAAAATAGTGAATGATGAACTGGTGGTTATGATGGGGGAAAGCAATGATGCCCTCAATCTTAGCGTACAGCCGCCAGCGGTAATTTTAATGGCCGGTTTACAGGGTTCGGGTAAAACCACCAGTGTCGCTAAACTATCACGCTTATTAAAACAGCAGAAGAAATCAGTATTAGTTACCAGTGCCGATGTGTATCGGCCGGCTGCGATTGAGCAGCTCGCTACCCTGGCAAAAGAAGTTGATGTAGAATTCTTCCCCAGTGATATTTCACAGGATCCCGTTGATATTGGCCGCAATGCCATAGAGTATGCACGCAAGAAGCATCTTGATGTGGTTATTGTGGATACGGCAGGACGTCTGCATATCGACGAACAGATGATGGGGGAAATTAAACGTCTGCATAGCGCGATTAATCCTGTAGAAACCCTCTTTGTCGTTGATAGTATGACCGGTCAGGATGCTGCTAATACGGCCAAATCATTTAATGAAGTACTGGAATTAACCGGTATTATTCTTACCAAAACCGATGGTGATGCACGTGGTGGTGCGGCACTTTCTATTCGCCAGATCACCGGTAAACCTATTAAATTTATGGGTGTTGGTGAAAAAGTAGATGCATTGGAAGCTTTTCACCCCGATCGCCTGGCATCACGTATTTTGGGTATGGGTGATATTCTCAGCCTGGTTGAAGATGCTCAGCAAAAAATTGATCATAAAAAGGCGGCCCGTTTAGCCAGGAAAATTAAAAAAGGCAAAAATTTTGATCTGGAAGATTTCCGTGATCAGATCCTGCAAATGAAAAAAATGGGTGGTTTGAGCAGTTTAATGGATAAATTGCCCGGAGTGAATGAGGTCCCTAAACAGGTAAAAGAACAGGTCAATGATAAGGAACTGGTTAAAATTGAAGCGATGATTAATTCTATGACTCCCGGTGAACGTCAGAGACCGGAGTTCATTAAAGGTTCAAGAAAAAAACGCATAACAGCAGGCTCAGGTACACAAATCCAGGATTTAAATCGTCTGCTGAAACAGTTTAAACAAATGCAGAAAATGATGAAGAAATTTTCTAAGGGCGGCATGAAAAATATGATGCGCAGCCTTAAAGGACGTATGCCGCCGGGAATGGGCGGCGGCGGTATGGGCAGAATGCCATTTTAGGGAGTACCCGTCCAGAAATTTTGTATTTTATTGTCTGTTTAGTACAAAATAATACAAAAATTACTTTATCTAAGCACAAAATTAGAGTAAAATTCCCGTTTTTTCAGAGCAGGCCTAAATTTTAAGTCTTTAGGGTTGTCCGTCCGGAAATAATAGATTTCCCGGATTTATTGATTATATTTAGGTATTAGAGAGGAATTAAGAGCAATGGTTACTATTCGTCTAGCTCGCGGTGGTTCTAAAAAGCATCCATTTTACCAGATCGTTGTAACAGACAGCCGTTCTGCACGTAATGGTCGTTTCATTGAAAAGATTGGTTTTTTTAATCCTCTGGCTCGTGGTCAGGAAGTCCGTCTTGAATTGAATAAAGAACGGGTTGATCATTGGGTAGGCCAGGGCGCACAACCTTCTGTTCGTGTTAACACTCTGATAAAAGAACTTGATAAAGAAGCCGCTTAAGCTTCGTTCGTCTTTTCTTTTATTAGACCAGAGTTAGACCAAGAGTCAAGCCAGAGTTAGACCAGAGCTAGACCAGAGTTTAAAATATTGAATAAATATCCTCTTTGATTTGTAGTTAAATGTCGAAACAATTTGAAAAACTACAGGTTTTAGGCAAGGTAACTGGATTTTATGGTGTTAAAGGATGGGTAAAACTTTATTCTTACACTGATCCAAGAGAAAGTATTGTTCAATATTCAGCACTGAAAATTAAACTCAAAAGACAAGACAAAAAACAGCACAATAAGTCAACTCCCCCATTAATAATTGCCCATGACGGCAATCTTTCCGGTAGAAAGCGGGAACAATGGCAAGATATCAAGCTTGACAGCGGTAAAGCGCATGGAAAAGGGGTAGTTGCACATTTTAGCGGTTACGATACACGTGAAGCAGCTGCAATTTTAATTGGTTCTGAGTTAGCAGTATATCGCAGCGACTTTAAAGCCACAGCCAAAGATGAGTATTACTGGGCTGATCTGGTGGGCTTGAATGTTGTTAATTTAGAAGGAATTGCTTTAGGCCGGGTCAGTCGCTTAATGGAAACTGCAGCGAATGATGTGCTGGTCATAAAATCAGCTCAGCATGAAAGCGATGCAAACAGTATTGATGAGATTTTAATTCCATTTGCTATGCCCCACTATGTTAAACGTGTTGACCTGCAAGCGGGTATTATTGAAGTGGACTGGCCGTCTGACTGGAATAAAGAAACAACTGATAGACAAGATAATTAGATGCTGAAACGTATTGATGTTATCAGTCTGTTTCCTGAGATGTTTGAAGCACTCAAACACGGGATAACAGGCAGAGCAATACGAAATGGTTTAATTGCAGTGGATGTAGTAAATCCCCGCGATTTTACCAGAGACAAACATAAAACGGTTGATGACAGGCCCTATGGCGGTGGACCTGGTATGCTGATGAAAGCACAACCGATTAAAGAGGCTATCTGCTCGATTAGAGAGCGGTCAGCAGGTAAAGAGCCATCAGCTGGCAAAGAGCCATCAGCCGGTAAAGAGCAGTCAGCAAAAGTTGTTTATTTATCTCCGCAGGGGCAGCCTCTGACACAGGACATAGTCAAGCAGTTAAGTTCAACACAGCAGCTTATCTTATTAGCCGGTCGCTATGAAGGTGTTGATGAACGATTAATTGAGCATTATGTTGATTATGAGTGTTCAATTGGTGATTATGTATTAAGTGGTGGTGAACTACCGGCCATGGTATTAATTGACGCATTGATACGTCTGATACCGGGAGCATTAGGGCACAATGAATCAGCCGTAAATGATTCATTTTATAATGGTTTACTGGATTATCCGCATTATACCCGTCCCGATAACTTTGAAGATGAAAGTGTACCGGGCGTGTTATTAAGCGGTGATCATAAAAAGATTGAACAATGGCGGCTCAAACAAGCCCTGGGGCGAACCTGGCAGAGACGTCCCGATTTATTAGAAAATCGGCAGTTGAGTGAAGAACAGCAGCTCTTGCTGCAGGACTTTATCCAGCAGTTTGTTAGATAATCCTAAATAAATCAGTTGAATCGTAGCGAGAGCGATCAATGTGCTGGAGATTCAAGGCTTTACAGGTTATTTTAGGTTTATTCGTAGCCACCCTACGGGTGAGCCTAAAATGTTCTGGAAAGTCTTGAAGATTAAGTGCATTGGACGTTCGTAGTAGGTTCAACTGATTTATTTAGGATAAGAGAATTTCGATTAATAAAACCCTGGGGTTCAGGGCCTTAGGTAATTTTGGAGCAAATGGATGAGTAAGATAATTGATGCTTTAAACGCAGAGCAAATGGGACAAGAAATCCCTAAATTTGGCCCTGGTGATACAGTGGTTGTGAACGTTAAAGTAAAAGAAGGTGATCGCGAGCGTATACAGGCCTATGAAGGTGTTGTTATTGGTGTTCGTAATCGTGGTATTGATTCAGCTTTTACTGTACGTAAGATTTCTTATGGTGAAGGTGTTGAACGTGTATTTCAAACCTATAGTACAATGATTGATAGTATTGAAGTAAAGCGTCGTGGTGATGTACGCCGTGCAAAACTTTATTATCTGCGTGATCGTCGTGGTAAGTCTGCACGTATTAAAGAAAAACTGGGCTAATAAGCTTCTTTATTTTAGCAACTATTGCTAGATTATACAGACTATTCAGTAAAAGTAGTTAAAAACGGGATACTTATAATTAAGTATCCCGTTTTTTGTTTTTCTGATCCCTGGTTATGCAATGTATATTAATATCCCTTTCCCAAATTCAGAACAAATCTCCCTTTCAGTTTCTTTCACTGACGATTTTATCACCCGTATTGAATTTATTGCCGCTGACTTAAGTCAGGATGAATGGGTGCAATACGAGACAGTAGATGATAATAGTTCATCTGCAGCACTGCTTGAAACACAGATTAAAAAACAATTTAAACACTATTTTTTAAATTCGGAACATCATTTTTCTCTGCCGTATCAATTGGATAAAGGCACAGAGTTTCAGCAAAAAGTATGGCAGGCACTAATACAAATTCCAGCGGGGGAAGTAAAAACCTACGGCCAGCTCGCCCGGGAGCTTAACAGCAGTCCCAGAGCTGTGGGCAATGCCTGTCGCAGCAATCATTATCCTGTTATTATTCCCTGTCATCGGGTGGTCTCTGCTTCTGGTATTGGTGGTTATGCAGGTGATACACTAAAATCTCAAACAGGCAGTATTGCTTTTCTTTCAATAAAACACTGGTTATTGGCTCATGAAAAAGCAAACATTAAATGACATCCAGTTAGAGCAGGATCAACAACTCATTGAACTATTTCTGGATACTATCTGGATGGAGCAGGGATTGAGCCGCAATACCCTGGATGCTTATCAAACTGATTTAAAGGGCTTGTCTAAATGGTCTGCTATGGGCGCAGCAGGTCTGTTAATCACTTTACAAAAGAGCCATTTGCAAGCTTATCTGGCTCATAGGCTGGAGCAGGGGATTAAAGCCCGTTCTACAGCCCGTATGCTGTCGACTATACGTCGTTTCTATCAATATCTTATTCGTGAAAATCAGCTTAGTATTGATCCCAGTGCCTTACTTGAAATGCCTAAACTGGGACGTTCATTACCAAAATCTCTATCAGAACGGGAAGTAGAAGCATTATTAGAAGCTCCCGATACAGATGACCCTCTCGGTTTGCGTGATAGAGCCATGCTGGAATTAATTTATGCGACAGGTTTGCGGGTCTCTGAACTGGTTGGATTAGAACTGCATGGAATTAATTTACAACAGGGAGTGGTTCGTGTTATCGGTAAAGGAGATAAGGAGCGTCTGGTTCCCATGGGAGAAGAAGCCTTAAGCTGGGTAGCCGACTATTTAAAACTCTCCCGCGGTGATTTACTGGGAGCTTCTGTTTCAGACAAGTTATTTGTGACACGCCGGGGTGGAGGGATGACCCGGCAGACTTTCTGGTATATGATTAAACGCTATGCTCAGATAGCAGGTATTCGAGCTTCCTTATCACCTCATGTGATGCGTCATGCGTTTGCGACACACTTATTGAATCATGGTGCCGAT